>JAAYQT010000033.1 GCA_012519165.1 Synergistaceae bacterium | reverse complement strand
CTGGCGTAGACGGAGAGGGATTCCACGTAACGCCTCTGCCCCTCGGCGTAGAGGGTGTCGAAGGCCAGGGACGACTTGCCCGACCCCGAAGGACCCGTTATTACCACCAGTTTGTTCTTCGGGATGTCAACGTCTATATTTTTTAGGTTGTGCTCTCTTGCCCCTTTTATTTGAATCGTTTGCAACACGGTTCCATTCCTTCCCTTCCAGTGCGGCGATCGCATCCCTGAGGGCGGCCGCCTTTTCAAAATCCAGCTTCTCCACCGCTTGCCACATCATTCTTTCAAGCTCGGCAGGGGATGCGCCCTCCGGGGAGTCTTTTTCCTTCTTGCGCAGGTAGACGGCATCGCCCGTCGGTATGAGTTCCTCGGGCAGAAGGTGAATGACGTCCTTCTTTATGGATTCGGGGGTTATCCCGTGCTCCTCGTTATACTTCATCTGGAGGCGCCGCCTCCTGGACGTCTCCGAAACGGCATTTTTTATACTGTCGGTCTGCTCGTCGGCGTAGAGTATAACCTTGCCCGAGATGTTGCGGGCGGCGCGGCCCATCATCTGTATGAGGGACCGTTCGGATCTGAGGAACCCCTCCCGGTCCGCGTCAAGGATGGCCACCAGGGAGACTTCGGGAAGGTCCATTCCCTCCCTGAGGAGATTGATTCCCACCAGCACGGAAATTTCGCCGTTGCGAAGCTCCCGGATGAGGTCCGCCCTTTCGAAGGCGTTCAGCTCCGAGTGGATATATTTTACTTTAAAATGGAGATCCGCAAGATACTCCGCCAGATCCTCCGACGACTTCTTGGTGAGGGTGGTAATTATGGCCCGCTCTCCCTTTTCGCCCAGGTTCCTGAGGCGGCCGATGAGGTCGTCCACCTGTCCGATGGCGGGCAGAATTTCCACCTCCGGGTCCAGGACGCCGGTGGGCCGGATGACCTGTTCCACCACCTTCCCGGAGACGGAGAGCTCGTAGTCCCCCGGGGTGGCGGTTACAAAGACGGCCTGCTTCATGTACTTTTCAAACTCATCCCAGTTCAGGGGCCTGTTGTCCAGGCAGGAGGGCAGGCGGAAGCCGTTCTCGGCCAGGGTAAGTTTTCTTGACCGGTCGCCGTTGAACATGCCTCTCACCTGGGGCAGGGTTATGTGGGATTCGTCCACGACCATAAGGAAGTCATCGGGAAAGAAGTCCAGCAGCGTGCCGGGAGGCTCGCCGGGCGCCCTGCCGTCAAGGTACCGGGAGTAGTTTTCTATGCCCGAGCAGTAGCCGGTCTCCATAAGCATTTCAAGGTCGTAAAGGGTCCTCATCCTTATCCGCTGGGCCTCCAAGAACTTGCCCCGGCTCTCGAACCGGGCCGCTTCCTCCTCCATCTCCTGTTTGATGGGCTCGATGGACCGGTCAATGGCGCCCGTGTCGGTAACGTAGTGCTGGGCCGGGTAGACCGAGGCCCGGTCCAGATTTACCTTCACCCTGCCCGATATGGGGTCGAACTCGTCGATCCGCTCAATTTCGTCGTCAAAGAAGCATACGCGCAGGGCCGTATCACCGTAGGCGGGAAAAATTTCGATGATGTCCCCCCTGGCCCTGAAGGTACCCTGGGTCATAACCAGGTCGTTTCTTTCGTAGTAGTTCTCCAGGAGCTTTTCCATGAAGGTCCGCCGCTCCCACTGTTCTCCCACTGCAAAGGGAAAGATGACCCTCTCGTAGGTCTCCTTTCTGCCCAGGCCGTAGATGCAGGAGACGCTTGCCACTACAATCACGTCCCGGCGCTCGATCAGGGCCTTGGTGGCGGCCAGCCGGAGCCGCTCAATCCTGTCGTTGACCGACGCGTCCTTCTCAATATATGTGTCCGTGGCGGGCACGTAGGCCTCCGGCTGGTAGTAGTCGTAGTAGCTTACGAAGTAGTGGACGGCGTTATTGGGGAAAAAACCCTTGAATTCGCTGTAAAGCTGGGCAGCCAGGGTCTTGTTGTGGGCCAGGACCAGAACGGGTCTGCCCGCCCTTGCCGCCACGTTGGCAATGGTAAAGGTTTTGCCGCTCCCCGTAACCCCGAGCAGGGTCTGGAAGCGCAGATTTTCCTCTATTCCGGCGGAAAGCCTTTCGATGGCCTCCGGCTGGTCGCCTGAAGGCGGCCATGGAGAGACCAGGTCAAATTTTTTTTCGGATATTTTCATGGCGACGCCTCCCTTCCTGTCTTTTTTGAAAACAGAAAAATGGAACCGGGAATAATCCCGGCTCCTCGTCGTTTATTCTGTCTGGTTCTACGTTTCAGGCAGCTCTTCCTTTTCAATCCGGGGGCGGCCTTCTTTTTCCTGCCCCTCGCCGGAGAGGCTGCTTTCTGCTGCTGCGCCCTCGTTCGGCGGAAGTTCTTCCTCGCCGGAGGGCGCTTCTTCCACAAGGGTCTCCTCTGCGGGAGCGGCGGCGGGGGCGGGGGTCTCTTCCTCCTCCACCTCCATGCCCAGAAGGAGGGAAAGTTCCCTGCCTTCGATGACTTCTTTTTCCAGCAGGGTCTCCGCGATCTTGTGCATATCGCCGGAGTTCTCCACCAGCAGCTGGTGAACCCGGTTGTAGCAGGAGTCGATTATTTTTTTAACTTCCTGGTCGATGGTATAGGCCACTTCTTCGCTGTAATTCCTTGATTCGCCTATATCCCTGCCCAGGAAGACCTCCTGGTGCTTGTGGCCGAGTTTTACAAGGCCTAGCTTTTCGCTCATTCCGAACTCGGTTACCATCTGCCTGGCAATATGAGTCGCCCGCTCAAGGTCGTTGCCCGCGCCGGTGGTGACGTCGCCAAACTGGATCTCCTCGGCCACCCTGCCGCCGAAGAGCACGCAAATCTTGTCGTAAAGCTCCGACCGGGACATGAGGAATCGGTCTTCCTCGGGAAGCTGCAGGGTGTAGCCCAGGGCCATGTGACCCCTGGGAATGATGGAGATCTTGTGAACGGGGTCGCAGCCGGGGATGAGCTTTGCCACCAGGGCGTGCCCCGCCTCGTGGTAAGCGATGATTTTTTTCTCTTTATCGCTTATCAGCCTGCTCTTCCGCTCGGGACCGGCGATCACCCTGTCGATGCCCTCCTCGAAGTTCTTCATGGTGATCTCCTTTTCCCCCATCCTGGCGGAGAGAAGGGCCGCCTCGTTTACAAGGTTGGCCAGGTCGGCCCCCACGAAACCCGGGGTCCTCCTTGCCAGAATTCCCAGGTTTACGTCTCCGGCAAGCTTCTTGCCCTTGGTGTGAACCTCCAGGATAGCCTCCCTGCCCTTTACGTCCGGCCGGTCCACCACAATGTGCCTGTCAAACCTGCCGGGACGGAGAAGAGCCGGGTCGAGGATGTCGGGCCTGTTGGTGGCCGCAAGCAGTATTATGCCGGTAGACTCGTCAAAGCCGTCCAGCTCCACCAGAAGCTGGTTCAGGGTTTGCTCCCTTTCGTCGTGCCCTCCGCCGAGGCCCGCCCCCCTCTGCCTTCCCACTGCGTCCATTTCGTCGATGAAGATTACGCAGGGCTGATACTTGCGGGCCTGTTCGAAGAGATCGCGAACCCGTGCGGCGCCCACGCCTACGAACATCTCAACAAAGTCGGAACCGCTTACGCTGAAGAAAGGCACGTCCGCTTCTCCTGCGGCGGCCCTGGCCAGGAGCGTCTTTCCCGTGCCCGGAGGGCCCAGCAGAAGAACCCCCCTGGGCACCTTGGCGCCGAGGGCCGTGAACTTGTCCGGATCCTTAAGGTAGTAGACAACCTCGGATAACTCTTCCTTTGATTCCTCGCAGCCCGCCACATCCTTGAAGGTTACCTTCGGACGGTTGTCCAAAAAGAGCTTTGCCTTGCTCTTTGCGAAATTCATCACCTTGCCGCCGCCGCCCTGCATGTTGTAAAGGAAGAAAATCCATACGCCTATCAGCAAAAGGGTGGGGAATAGAGAGGAGAGCATATTCGCCCACCAGGGCGTCCTCTGCGGAGGCTCCACCTTTACCTTTACGCCCTTTCTGGCCACTTCGTTTGCAAGGTCGCCAACCCCGACGACATAGGATACAAACTCCCTGCCGTCGGTAAAACTCCCTCTAATGGAGTTTTCCAGGATAGTAACCGAGGAAACCTTGCCCGAATCCACATCGGCCAGAAAGTCGCTATAGCCCACTTCCTGCGGTTCCCGGGCGTTCTGGACGGGGGACAGGAAGACGTTTACAAGGCTAACGACAAGCACTATGAGTATTAGGTACAATCCAAGATTTTTAACTAACCGGCCCAAAATATTGCCGCCTCCTGACTTAATTTTAAGGCGCGGACGCCCTTTGTATTATTGCTCCCTCTGCTGTTCCACATAGTGGACTGCGGGGAGATTTCTCCATTTCCCGGCGTAGTCAAGGCCGTAGCCCACCACAAACTTGTCAGGAATCAGGAAGCCTCTGTAGGTCACGTCCACAGGGACCTTTCTCCTCTCTTCCTTGTCCAGAAGGGCGCATACCCTGACGCTCTCCGGCTGCCTTTCCTGCATCAGCTTTAGAAGGTAGGACAAAGTGAGGCCGGTGTCAACTATATCCTCTACCACCAGCACATTTTTATCCTTGACGCTTCCGTCAAGGTCTTTGACGATTTTCACAATGCCGTTGGTCTTTGTGGAATCACCGTAAGACGACACAGCCATAAAGTCAAGGGTAGCATTTACGGTAGGGGGGATATGCCTGACCAGATACGCCATGAAAATTATGGCGCCCTTTAAAATTCCAACCACCACCAGGTCCTTCCCGCAGTAGTCCCTGCCTATTTCTTCTCCTAGTTCAGCGACCCTTTTTTGTATTTCATCGCTGGTTATGAGCTCGCCCGAAAGCTTAAAGTTCATTCTCTTTCCCCTTTTCACAGGATATTTTAGGAAACCCCGCAGTAACGCAAAGGGCCTCCCTTCGCCTTTCTTCAAAAGACACGGCTGCCCGCCTCCCCCAGAAGGGAACCCATCTGAAAGAGCCGGAGCTTAGCACAGGGAAAACGTCCCGTCCCCACGAGGGCGCCTTAGGCCTTTCAGCGGCGTCCAGGCAGGAAAGGGGGAGAATTTCGAGTTTCTCGTCAAGGGGAATTACAGCCCTCATCCACCCTCCGTAACAGGCCTCCCCCCGCGTCTTTTTCCAGGAGAAAGTCCATCCGTTCCAGGAAAACTCACCCTGTCCGCCTTCAAGGGCAAGGGTTGCGGCCCGTGATTCCGGCCCGTTTAGTATAGCAGGGTCCACCCATGTAACAAAGGGTGAAGAACCGAAAACAAACATATCCCGCTGCCACTGAAAGCACCAGAAGCCGTTCGTATGAAACAGACGCCGAAGGCTTTCGGTTCTCTCCCGGGACAGGGTTTTCAATCCCAGGGCCCTGCCTGCAGCCCGGATAAAAAGAGCCCCGCCGCCCTCGTCCAACCCCTTCAAAAAGGAGGAGGAGCAGGCGTAAGAGCAGAAAGGCAGCGAGACTGCGCATGCCCTGACAAGGTCTTCCCCCGCTTCTTCTTCCTTTTTTCTATACCAGGCTATATCTTCCGCAACCCCCAGGACATGGGCGCGGGCTGAACTGTTTATCTCCCTTTCCACAAGGGGGATGACGATGTTCCGGATCCTGTTTCTCATATGGGAAGTATCTTCGTTGGTAGAATCATCCCGCCACGGGATTCCCCGAAGAATGAGGAGGTCCCTCAGAAATTGCCTTGACCAGCCCAGCATGGGCCGGAAGATATATCCTCTTTTTGGGGGGATGCCGGCAAGTCCCCTGACCCCCGATCCCCTGAAAAGGTTATGGATGAAAGTCTCCGCCGAGTCGTCGCTGGTGTGGGCGACCCCTATGCCCCGCGCCCCCAGGTTTTTTCTGACTTCCTCAAGAAAGGAGTAGCGGATTCTTCTTGCGCCGTCCTCCAGGGATTCGCCCTTTTTCAGCATTTCAGGGACGGGGAGGGATTTTGAGACAAATCGTACCCCGAGCTTCCGGGCCAGCTCCGCAGTAAAACGGGCGTCCTCCCTGGCTTCCTCTCCTCTTATTCCGTGGTCGAGGTGCGCAGCCACAATATTTTCAGGCCTGAATACGGAGAAAAACCATAGCATGGCCACGGAGTCGGAGCCGCCTGAGACGGCCAGCACAATGGGCGCGTCCGTATAGAGCCAACCCTGAGACTCTCCGGTCTCCAGAAATTTTTTCCTCAGGCGGGGTAAAGAATACTCCAGTGGAATGATTGACCGATCTTGTTCTCTGATGCTTTCCATTTTTTCACCTGACGCAAAAAAAGACGGAGGTTTTCTCCGCCTTTTCAACTCGCTATTTGGTGGCGGTGACTGGAATCGAACCAGTGACACTGCGGGTATGAACCGCATGCTCTAGCCATCTGAGCTACACCGCCTGAAATGGTTGCGGGGGCAGGATTCGAACCTGCGACCTTCGGGTTATGAGCCCGACGAGCTTCCTGACTGCTCCACCCCGCGATATAATCTCCTGGTGCCGGACGCGGGACTCGAACCCGCACGGACCTTCGTCCACAGGATTTTAAGTCCCGTGCGTCTACCCTTTCCGCCAGCCCGGCCAGCACTGAAGCATTATAGTCGTCCGGGTGCGGCAAGTCAATAGCGGGAGGCCCCTTTTCATGAAGATGAAAAATTCCGTCTTAATTACCGGGAGTCCATGGAACGGGGCGCCCGGTATTTCCGGAACAGAACGCTGGGCCTCTCGTCCTTGTCCAGGGGAACTACTTTCATCTTTCCATAGTCGTCGTATACTTTGCGGATAAACAGCGGCCCCGATTTTTTCAGGTCGATTACCGTCGGGGGCTCGTCCTTTCGGCTTTCCTTCCCTGTAATCAGCAGAATATTTGGCCTCATAAGGTCTCTGTCCCTGGATTCAAGAACTACCCCTACTCTTTCGTCGGACAGCTCCACCACCGAACCCGGAGGAAATAGTCCTACAGATGCAAGAAGCACCCTGACGACTAACTTGTCGAAACGGCCGTTGGCTGAGGCAAGAAGGGAGGACACCGCCTGGTCGCTCCTCTTTTTATCAGGCGAGGCGGTGCTGGACAGAAGGTTTTCAAAGAAATTTGCAACGGCGAGGACCCTTCCTCCCATGGGTATGGCCTCCCCGGCCAGGCCGTCGGGGTACCCCGAGCCGTCCCAGGATTCGTGATGAGACCGAACCGCCGACAGGATGTAAGGCTTGTTTATTCCCGCGTCTCTTAACATAGCCTCTCCCAGTATAGGGTGAGTCCTCATTCCTCGGTCGTCTTCGGCTCTTTGTCTTTTTTCTTTTGCGGAGGGCCGGGAGAAAGGCGTTAAAAAGGATTTACCTATATCGTGAAGAAGGCCCGCAATGGTCATTGCCTCCACAAATTCAGGCCAGGGAGGCGAAAAACCCGCGGCAATATACCCCGCCAGAAGGGATGTGTTGACTCCGTGAATAAAGGGGCTTTCCCTCCACCCTTCCTCCTCGCCGAGGGAGAGGGTGATCTGGGGTTTTTTTCTTATGTGGCGGCAAAGAGCCTCACCCAGCAGCGCCAGGGACCTGATTCCTTTTTCCCTGACCTGCCTGCTCCGTATGTTTTTGTATACGGCCTCCATCTGGTGAGCCGCCACTCTTGTTACCAGCGGGTTAAGAAGGGAGAGGGGAGGCCGCACCCTGTCGAGAAGCCCCCTGAACTCCTCCATGGTAATGAAGGGCGACTTTTTTACGGGCACCTTCGTTATTCCGTGGGTCTTAAGAAGCTCCACCACGCCGGGATGAGTCTCCCTGAGAGCGCTTATGGGAAGCCCTGACGGCAGGAGCAGCGTTGAAGAAGATGTTGCCACGTCCCCCGCTATTACGCCTTCTTCGTTCAGAAGCAGCTCAACAGGTACGAATTTTATTGAGTCCAATTCTACCGCCTCCGCAAAAAACTCATGTGCGCGACCCAGCAGGCAATCATATATTGCGCCTTTTCCCGCTTGATTACTGAAAAGGACGTTCAATTTGACTTAACTGCGCCACCATGCTAAACTGCGAAAATGACTCAATCATGACTATTTTAACTAGCTAAAGCTTTATGTATCTTATCGGTGGTTTACCCCTGGTCCTTGAAAAAACGGATCCTGAGGTCCGCAAAGCTCTGAAAAAAATAAAGGAGGCGCCATAAATGCTTGAAAAGTGGAAAGACAAGTTGACCGATCAGCTCTGCCAGGCGTTTCTTAGCCTTCAGACCCCCGAGGAAGTATACAGCTTCCTGGAAGACGTGGCCACCATCGGGGAGATCAGGGCCCTGTCACAGCGGCTGGAGGTTTCAAGGCTGCTCAGCGAGGGTTACACCTATCCCCAGATAGCCCAGCAGACCGGAGCCAGCACCGCCACCATAAGCAGGGTTAAAAAATTTCTGGAATACGGCGCTGACGGATACAAGACCGTCCTGGAGAGGATAAAGGCCAGGGAGCAGTAATTCAGGGGATTTAAAGGACCGGGACCCCCGTCAGAGGGCCCCGGTCTTTGTAAAGTAGGGGCAAAGGCCGGCCAGGGGGCACTTTCCGCACCGGGGCTTTCTTGCGCTGCACAGGTTCCGTCCGTGCTCAATTATGTTGATGTGTCCCCCGAGAAATCTTTCCCGGGGAACCCACGCCTCAAGGAGGGACTGCATGTGTTCGGGAGCCGTTTTTTCCGACGCCCACTCCATGCGCCTGCAAAATCTGGCTATGTGGGTGTCCACCGGAAAGGCGCTCTTGTCCAGGTCGAAGAGCATAACGCAGGCGGCGGTCTTGGCGCCGATTCCGGGCAGAGCACCCAGGTACGCCCGCGCATCCTCGTCGCTCCACTCCTTCAACCCCTTGAGGGAGTACAGGCCAAACGTCTCCCGCACCTTTTCAAGGATGAGGAGCATCCGTTCAGACTTGGTATTTGCCAGCCCCGCAACCCTTATGCAGTCCGCAATCTCCTCTTTGGTGGCGGCCGCTGCGGCGTCCCACTCCGGGTAGGCCGTCTTAAGGGCCTCAAACCCCCTGTCCCTGTTAGTGTCGTTGGTGTTCTGGGAGAGCAGGGTAAGAATCAGCCCGTCCAGGGGCTCTTCATGGCCAAGATCCGGGTTTTTGGCCTCGTTTCCCCACAGTTCTTCGAGGATCCCGAAGACTTTGTCTATATTTTCCGGCCTTTGGAAAAGCTCGTCAGTCATCGTTCTTTTTGCCGGTCTCCAGCTTGTACTTCTCTTTAAGCTTTGCGGCCTCCTCCATCCATTTCTTCAATCTGTTTTTTACCTTCCGGTGGATAGTTGCCGCCGAAACCCCCGTCAACAGCTCAATACCCTCGTCTATGGAGGATACTGCGTAGACGTTGAACCTGCCTTCCATAACCGCTGACAGGACTTTTTCCTCCAGCATGAGGTGCCGCACGTTCTGAACGGGAATAATGACTCCCTGTTCTCCGGTGAGGCCCCGGAAGTCGCAGTACTCAAAAAACCCTTCAATCTTTTCGTTTACCCCTCCGATAGGCTGAATGTTTCCGAACTGGTCCACCGAGCCCGTGACGGCGAACCCCTGCTTAAGGGGAGTATCGGAAAGGGCGGACAGCAGGCAGTAAAGCTCCGTGGAAGACGCGCTGTCCCCTTCAATACCGCCGTAAACCTGTTCAAAAGTAACTTTGGCTGAAAGGGACAGGGGCATGTCCTGGGCGTACTTTCTTCCCAGGTAGCTGGTGAGGATCATGAGACCCTTGTTGTGAATGGGTCCTGTAAGTTTTACCTCGCGCTCTATGTTGACCACGCCCTCCTGGCCCATGTAGACGTTGGCCGTTATCCTGGAGGGGTGCCCGAACCGGTAGTCCATGAGATCCACCACTGAGAGGCCGTTGATCTGGCCCGTAACCTCGCCGGACGTATCAATGCGGATTACCCCGTCTTCGAAGGCCCTGGAGATTTTTTCCTGGATAAGGCTGGACCGGAATTTTTTCTCCTCGACGGCCTTTCTAACGTGGATGTCCGATACCGCCGGCGCCCCTTCCGCCTTGGCCCAGGCCAAGGATTCAACGATAATGTCCGAAATCTTGCTGAATTCGGTGGAAATCCTGCCCTGGTCGTCAGCCATTCGGGCCGCCCAGTCTATTACCTCCGCCACCGCCTCCGCCTCGAAGGGCAGCCCGTTCTCCCGCCTGAGGCAGCTTGCCACGAACTGGGCCATCTTGAGCTCGTTCTCTGACGTCCTTTCCATGTCCGTGTCAAAGTCCGCCTTTATTTTGAACATCTTCTGAAACTCGGGATCGTAGTACTGGAGCAGGGCGTAGAGGTAGGGAGTCCCCACCATAACCACCTTAAGTTTTATGGGGATGGGCTGGGGCCTCAGGGAGGACACGGGAACGGCGCCGTACTGTTCGCCCAGGTTTTCAATATTGGCCTCCCCTGTTCTGAGCACCCGTTTCAGCGCCTCCCAGGACATGAAGTTAAGCAGAACCTTTTCCGCATCCAGCACCAGGTAGCCGCCGTTGGCCTTCTGGAAGGCCCCTGCGACAATTTTTTTGAAGTCGGTGTAAAGATAGCCCTGGCGGCTTTCGTACTCCACCTTGCCGGAAAGATTGTAGTAAGTGGGGTTGGTCTCCCATATGACGGGCGACCCCTCCTCCGGATCGTTGCATACAAAAACGTTCACGGTATAGCGGGTAAAATCCACGTCGGCATTTTCGTCCTTTACCGCCGCCACGAACATGCCGAAATTTTCAATAATATCCTCTGCCAGGGCATCCAGCCAGGCGGAGAGCTCCTCCGTGGAGCCGAATTTTTCTTTTACATCCTGGAGGTAGGGGGTTATGGCGTTTCTGCATATTTCTGCCTCCAGCTTTACTATCCTGTCCTTAAGCCCCTTTTCAAGATCCCTGATGCTTCTTAGGGTATCCAGGGTCTTCTGGGAGACCTCCTCGGATTTTTTCTGCCACTCCTTCTGTTCATCCTCCGAGAGGGCTTCAAACTCCTCCTGCTGAATCTCCCGCTTCACGACCGCCCCGTCCTCACTCTTTTCCTCTGTGAGGGGGATATTGACAAAGCCCTGGGGGGTCCTCTTCAGGGAGAACTGCTTCTCCGCCGCCCAGGCCTTTACCTCCTCCATGAGGCCGTTGACCTCCTCCTGGAACTCCTTGACGAGCTGGGCCTTGGCGTCCTCGTACTGGCTCTTCTCGAAGGCCTTGCTGATGGCCACTTTGAGCTCCTCGATAAGGTCGTCGAAGGCGGCGCCCATGGCCTTTCCCTTTCCTGCGGGGAGGTTGACCGCCAGGGGTCTGCCGGGCTCGTCAAAGTTGTAGACGTATACCCAGTCATCGGGGGCGGGCTGCTTTTCCGAGGCCGCCTTCAGCCTCTCCAGGGAGTAGGTAGTTCTGCCGCTTCCCGGGTTTCCCAGGACAAATATGTTGTAACCCTTGCTCTCCACTTCTAGGCCGAAGGAGATGGCCGAGACGGCCCTTTTCTGCCCGATGAACTCCTCAAGGGGTTTAAGGTCGTCCGTTGTTTTGAAACCGAGGGACCCTGCGTCGGTCTTTCTCCTGAGCTGCTCCGGCAGAAGCCGTTTTTTTTCAATAATTTTAGCCATAGAGTCTTCCTCCCGGTGTTTTCTTTTAAGTTTTTTTAGCAGTCTATGCCTTTCCTGGCAAGGATTCCCCTGCTGAAAGGGTGCTTTATCTCCGTCATGTCGGTCACCAGATCAGCCAATTCTACCAGTTCACGGGGCGGAGTTCGGCCCGTGAGGACAACTTCCACGTGAAGGGGCCTGGATTTCAGCAGGGTTATCACCCTGTCCAGGGGGATCAGACCGAAGGAGAGGGCCACGTTGATCTCGTCCAGCACCACCAGGTCGTAACGACCGGACAGTATGGCCTCCCCTGCGGCCCTTAGCCCCCTCTCAGCTTCGGCGTAGTCGAGGGGGTCGATTTTTCCGGGGTAGATGTAGTCCGGCCTTCCCGTCTGCACCAGCCTGACCCCCGGAAGAAAGGAAAGCCCTTTGACCTCGCTGTATTCCCACCCCTTCATGAACTGGATGAAGGCGACTCTTCCGCCGCACCCGGCCATTCGAAGAACCAGGCCCAGGGCGCCGGTGGTCTTCCCTTTGCCGTCGCCCATGTAGACCTGTATGAGACCGAAATCCAAAATCGACATTTTCCCGCCACCCCCGTTCCCTCTATGCACTCTTTTCCATGTATATTACAATGCAGTCAGAACGGAGGTTTGTCAATGCTTTTACACAGAAAAATTCTTGTTTCGGGCATTGTGCAGGGAGTGGGCTTCCGCCCCTTTTGCGCAAGGCTTGCTGAAAAGTTTAAAGTTGACGGATCTGTTAAAAACACCTCGGGGGGAGTGAGGCTGGACCTGTACGGCGGGAGGGAAGCCCTGGACCAGTACGAGGCGGCGCTGGCGGCGGAAAATCCCCCCGCCTCGGTGGTCACATCCGTAGCGGTCATAGAAAACTCCCCCATGGAGGGTCCGGCCGCCGCGGGCTTCGTTATTTTGGAGAGCGAACGGGAGGAGGTCCAGTCCGTTCTTATTCCGCCGGACCTGGCCGTATGCGCCGACTGCCTGGCGGAGATGAACGACCCTTCGGACAGGAGGTACCGGTACCCCTTTATTAACTGCACCAACTGCGGACCCAGGTACACCATAATAAAAGCCCTGCCCTACGACCGGCCCAAGACCGCCATGGCCTCCTTTGCCATGTGCCCTGCCTGCGAAAGAGAGTACCGGGACCCCTCCGACAGAAGGTTTCACGCCCAGCCGGACGCCTGCTTCGACTGCGGACCTTCAGTCTGGCTTGCCGATTCGCGATGCGGGGTCCTGTGCCGGGGGGACGAGGCGGTAAGGACCTGCTCCTCCCTTCTTGACGAGGGCCATATTGTTGCCATAAAAGGCATCGGCGGGTTTCACATTGCCTGCTCGCCCTTTGAGGACCGCGCCGTAGGGCTGCTGCGGGAGCGCAAGAAGAGAAAGTCCAAGCCCCTGGCGGTAATGGCCTCCTCCATGGAGGAGGCCGCCCGGCTGGCCTATATCCCGGTGGCGGCAAAAGAACTGCTGGAGTCGCCCAGGAAGCCCATAGTACTGTGCTGTAAAAGAAAGGACTACCCCCTGTCGCCGCTGGTGGCGCCGGGGCAGAAGACGGTGGGGATCATGCTGCCCTACTCTCCCCTTCACCACCTCATCCTCCAGGGAAAACGGGCCCTGGTAATGACCAGCGCAAATTTTTCGGACGAGCCCATTGTATCGTCCAACGACAAGGCCCTGGCCGCACTGGGGGGGATTGCAGACTACCTTCTGCTTCACGACAGGGAGATCTACATGGCCATCGACGACTCGGTGGCGGCCCCGACGGGCCGCTCCTTCTTCCTCATGCGGAGAGCGCGGGGGTATACCCCCGCCCCCATGGCGGTAAAAGACAGCCTGCCCGTAATCCTGGGAGCCGGGGCGGAGATGAAGGCCTCTTTTTGCATTTCCAGGGGGAATTTTCTTTTTCCGGGGCAGTATCTGGGGGACATGAAGCAGCGGGAGACGGCGGTATACTACGGCAGGGCGCTGGAGCACATGATCCGGCTCTATGAACTGACGCCGGAATATCTGGCCTGCGACCTCCACCCCCAGTTTTTGTCCACTGCCGCCGCCTTGAAGTTCCAGCCGGTTTTCAACGGCGGCCGCGTGGCCGTGCAGCACCACCATGCCCACCTGGCAGCCTGCCTGCTGGAGAACGGCCGGGAGGGACCCGTACTTGGAGCAATCTTTGACGGTACGGGCTACGGCCCCGACGGGACAATCTGGGGCGGGGAGTTTCTGGCGGGAGACGCTTCAGACTATACCAGGGCCGGCTGCTTTCTCCCCTGCCCGCTGCCCGGCGGGGACAAAGCCGTACTTGAACCCTGGCGCTTCGCCCTCTCCCTGCTTGCCGCCACTTTTGGCGGGGACGAAGCCCTCCGGCTGGCAGGGGAGCTGTGGCCCGGCCGAAAAGACCAGTCGCCCCTGATAATTAAAACCCTGCCCCACTCCCCGGTTACCACCTCCTGCGGCAGGTTTTTCGACGGCGCGGCTTCTCTGCTGGGCCTGTGCGAGGAGGCTTCCTTCGACGGCGAGGCGGCCATGGCCCTTGAGGGGATTGCCATGGGAGGAAGCCTGGAGGCGCCCTTCGGCCTGAAATGGGATAACGGGGTCCTTGTTCTGGACTGGAGGCCCGCCGTAAGGTGGCTTGTGGAGAACAAAAAGGGCATTTCTGCAGAGCTGTTGGCCGGGGCGGTGCACACGGGCCTGGCACGGGCTACGGCCCGCGCCTGCGGACTTCTGAGCGAAAAGACAGGGCTGATGGAAGTCGTTCTATCGGGGGGAGTTTGGCAGAACAGAAGACTGCTTGCTTTCACACGCAGGTTTTTGAAGGAAATGGGCATGACCTCCCTGGTCCACAGGCTACTCCCGCCCAACGACGAGTGCGTGTCCGCAGGGCAGGTAGCCGCGGCGCGGGAGATTTTAAGGAGAGGCCGATAGAGAGGCGGGGGAGGAGAAATAATCCCCTCCCCTGCCGCATTTTAATCAGACGGTGCTGTATTCTATGCCGCTCATCTTCGAGAGTTCGGAAAGCTTCTTGGGCATGTGGATGCTGTCTACGAAGCGTATGGTTCCGCTCTTTGATCTCATAACCATGGAGCTTGTCCGAATCTCCCGGCCTTCGTAACGGACTCCCTTCAGGAAGTCCCCGTCGGTTACTCCGGTGGCGGCAAAGAAAACGTTGTCGCCCCTTACCAGGTCGTCGATGGAGAGCACCTGGTCCAGGTCCAGACCTCTTTTGCGGCTTTCGGCGATATCCTCTTCATTTCTTGGCCAGAGTTTGCACTGCATGTTTCCCTCAAGGCATTTTATGGCGCAGGCGGTAATCACCGCCTCGGGAGAGCCGCCGATGCCCATGAGGAGGTCTGCGCCGCCGTGGTCCTTGCAGGTCAGCAGGGCGCCGCCGATGTCGCCGTCGGGAATGAGCTTAATTCTTGCTCCCACTTCCCTGATTGCGGTCTTTAATTCTTCGTGCCTGGGGCGGTCCAGAATGACAACCGTTATGTCGTCCAGGGCCTTTCCCTTAGCCTCCGCCACCCTGGCCACGTTCTCCGCCGGAGAGAGGTTGATGTCTATGGCGTGGGCGGCTTCGGGACCGACCACCAGTTTGTTCATGTAAAATATGTTTTTCGGGTTGAACATGGTGCCCTTTTCAGACAGAGCCACCACGCTTATGGCGCCCGACAAGCCCAGGGCTGTAAGGCGGGTCCCGTCGATGGGGTCCACGGCAATATCCACCTCGGGGTACTTCTCCGCGCCAAGCACCTCGCCGTTGTAGAGCATGGGCGCCTCGTCCTTCTCGCCCTCCCCGATGACCACAACGCCGCAGATGCTGGCGGTATTCAGAAAGTACCTAAGGGCGTTTACCGCCGCCCCGTCCACGGCGTTCTTGTCTCCCCGCCCCATCCACCGTCCGGCCGCCATGGCCGCCGCTTCCGTGGCCCTTACCAGCTCAAGCGCAATATTCCTGTCAGCAGCAAACATACTATCTCCTCCCGATTGGATTTTATGTTGTCCTGCTACCGGTTGAAACGTGCAAATATGTCGTCCACGTACCTTAAATAGTAAGACGGGTCGAAGAACTCGTCCAGCTCCTCCGCGGAGAGCCTGGAGGCGATTCTTTCGTCCCCGGCCAGAAGCTCGCGGAAGGTCGCTTTCCCCTCCCAGCACTTCATGGAGTTCTCCTGGACTATGGCGTAAGCCTCCTCCCTCGAAAGACCGAAACGGCCAACGAGGTCCAGCAGAATCCTCTGGCTGTAGACCAGCCCCTTTGTTATATCAAGATTTTCCCTCATTTTTTCCTTGTTAACAACCATGTTATCTACAATATTGATCATTCTGTCCAGCATGTAGGTTATAAGGTGGAAGGCGTCGGGCCATATGATCCTCTCCGCAGACGAGTGACTGATGTCCCTTTCGTGCCAGAGGGCCATGTTTTCCATGGCGGTGAGGGCGTACCCCCTCAGCGCCCGGCTCATGCCGCATATCCGCTCGCAAAGAATGGGGTTACGCTTGTGGGGCATGGAACTTGAGCCCTTCTGCCCTGCCCTGAAGGGCTCCATGGCCTCCATTACCTCGGTTCGCTGAAGATGGCGGATTTCAGTGGCAAACCGCTCCAGTGCGCCCCCCAGGAGGGCTATGGCGGTAAGGGCGTTTGCGTGGCGGTCCCGCTGTAGAATCTGGGTGGAGACAAGGGCGGGCTTCAGGCCCATGAGCTCGCATACCCGTTTTTCAATGGAGGGGTCGCAGTGGGCATAGCCGCCCACCGAGCCGGAGATCTTACCGTAACTTACCTGCTCCTCGGCGAGCTCCAGCCGCTCCTCGTCCCTCTGAAGCTGGTAGAGCCAGTTAAGCATCTTAAGACCGAAGGAGTAGGGTTCCCCGTGGATTCCGTGGGTCCTCCCGGCGCAGGGGACGTACTTGAACTCCTCCGCCTTTTTTCTTACGGCCCGGGCGAGCCGGGCGGTTTTCTCCCTTACCACCCCGAAAGACCGCTTAAGCAGGGCGGAGGAGGCGGTATCAAGCACATCGCTGCTGGTAAGGCCGAGGTGGACGTACCTTCCGTTCTCACCCACTTTTTCGGCCACGGAGGAGACAAAGGCCACCACGTCGTGGTTTACCCGGGCTTCAATTTCATTGATCCTGTCTATGTCAAAGGAAGCTTTGGAGACGATGTCATCGTAGGCCTCCCCGGGGATTACCCCCTTTTCCATCCAGGCCCTGCATACGGCAAGCTCCACCTCAAGCCATACGGAAAATTTATTTTCCTCCCCCCAAAGGGCGGTCATCTCCCTGGTACGGTATCTCTCAATCACGGGCCTTCCTCCTTGATTCCATATCTTTCAGCCATCTTTCCCTGGCTGCGGATAAAAAGTCATTATAAAGGCCTCCGGCAAAATCGGGAAAGGTGTAGTCGAAGGGCTCCCACCGCCGGAACCTGTATCTCATGGTAACCTCTGCGTGTATCCCCCTGCCCACGTAGATTCGGTGGGCGTGGTCCTTGGTGGAGGCCAGTACCAGCCTTGCGCCGTCCACGTAGCCGGGGTCGATATTGACTGCCCGTACCGGCGCCCTGCTCTCCCTCTCAATTTCGCATGCGGCCAGCTTCCAGTCCGGGAGCAGTCCGCCGTCCCGCAGGCCCGGAAAGGAGAGAAAGCGCCGGGTAAGGGACGGGGATATCTCTTTGTAGTAGTCCGTAGATGTGAAGGGGAAGCCTTCGCTGACGTCCGGGGGGGACCCCCACAGCGCCGCGAGCTTCTCCTCCGTCCACCTCCACATAGCCTCATCCGGGTACAGGACGCCGGCAATAAGGATTACGGGGTAGAAAGGGGGAGCATCATGCTTTATTCCCATGATCCACCCTCAGGTACCCCAGATCTTCCCCGTCCCAGGAACACCGCAAAAACTCCACCGCGCCATCCCCGGGCAAGGCCGCGGGTTTATCCACCCGCTCCGCCGCTCCGCCTCTTTCTTCAAGGGCGGCCGCAAAGGCCCTGCCCGCCGCCGCCCACCAGGCCATCTCCCTGGCCTTGGCAAGGTCCTCCGATACGTCCTCCACAAAGTAGACAGAAGGGTGAATTCTTCTGAACAACAGGCATCTTCCGTCCTCCAGCTCCCGGACAAACTCGGGTCCCCTGCCTTTTTTTACCTCCGCGCCCCCCAGCAGTTCTTCGGCGGCGCCGTTGGACAGAAGGGCGCCTTTTTTCCAGGAGACGAAGGGGACGGGAGCGCCCCACCAAGAGGGCCGGTCTTCGCCTTCAGGGGGTTCTTTTCCCTCTTCCCGCTCCCGTATGGAGGAAACGGGTAAAATCCCCGAATCCTCCTTCTGGATTACAAAGACTTCAGTACGGTCGTTCAGAATTTTTTTCTCAAGGAGGGCGTCGAGGGTGGAATAGAAGGAGCAGAGGCCTGTCAGCTCCCACGCGCTCCTCTCTCCTGCGTCCTTCTCGAGAACGGATATTATCTGATCCTTGGTGAAGACGGGAGGGTCCTCCTCGTCGGGGGACATCAGCATACAGAACTCCAGGTCGTGAAGGTAGAGAGTTCTTAGCAGCTCCGAGAGGGAGGTTCCCTTTTTTTTCGTCTTACCGGCCACGGTCTTCGTCTCCCAGGAGAGCCCTCACGAACTCCCTTGCCTCAAACTCTCCAAGGTCCTCCACCCCTTCCCCGACTCCTACATACCGGACGGGGATCTTCAGGGTATCGGCAATGGCCAGGAGAATTCCACCCTTGGCGGTATTATCGTACTTTGTCAGGACAATTCCCGTCAGAGGGAGGGCTTTGTTAAAGTTTTCCGCCTGGGCAAGGCCGTTCTGGCCCATGACCGAGTCCAGCGTAAGAAGCGTTTCCAGGGCCGAACCGTCCCTCTCCTTGTCGAGAATGCGGTGGATCTTCCGCAGCTCCTCCATCAGGTTGTGCCTTGAGTGCAGCCTTCCGGCAGTGTCCACTATCAGTACGTCTGCCCCGGAGGCCCGGGAGGCGTTCAGGGCGTCGAAGGCCACCGCGGCGGCGTCGCTTCCCTGTTTTTGGGAAATCACCCTTACGCCGGACCGCTCCCCCCAGACTTTAAGCTGGTCTGAAGCGGCGGCCCGGTAGGTGTCGGCGGCGGCAAAAATCACGGTCTTTCCCTCTCTTGTCCAGCGGGACGCAAGTTTTCCGGCGGTGGTAGTCTTTCCGCTTCCGTTCACCCCGGCCAGAAGGATGATGGCGGGCCGGGGCGGGGCTACTCGCACCGGCTCGCCCATGAGGGGTACGGACAGGAGGATTGACGTAAGCTTTTCCTCAAAAAGGCCGAAAAGCTCCTCCCCGGACTTCAGGTTTTTTGATGCGGCATCCTTGCGGAGAGATTCCACCAGCCTCAGGGTTAGATCTACTCCCACGTCGCCCGCAATCAGTATCTCTTCAAGGTTTTCCCAGAATTCCTCGTCCGCCGGACCTCCCGAAAACAGCCGGGCGAGTCCGCCGCTCCACCGCTCCCTGACTCCCGTAAGCCCCTGTTTCAATCTCTGGAAAAAAGACATGATCTCTACTCTCCCGACGCAGAGCTATTTGTATTTTGGGGAGCGCCCCGGTTTTCACCGGCTCCCCTCGGTGGCCGGCGGCGCCTGGCCTGGGATTTTTTTCTCTGGGCGTCTGACGAAGGCTGCTTTTCCTTCGCCTTATCAAGGCCGGCAGCGGAGGCCGCCGAAGTTTCAGCTGTATCGCCCTTTACCGGGCGGGGGGCGGGCTTTTTTCTGCGTCTTTTCTTCTTCCCGCCGCCGTCCTCGGAGGGTATTTGTTTTATATCCGTTTTTTCCGGCGAGGGTCTTTCAGCAGGTACTTTTTCCGGCCCTCTTCGCTTCTCCTGGTTAAAGGAGGGTTTAACCGGCGCGGACGCAGGCTCGGCCTTGATCTCCGCCGTCCTTCTTTTTGGCGGCCTTGCCCTCTCCTCCGCGGCCTCCGCCGAAAGCTCCCGGAAGCCGGACGGTTCCCAGGCCTCCCCGGCGGTCACTTTCTCCCTGAACTGCGCAAAATCCGCTACCTTGACAAGAATTTCTTTGCCTTCGGGCGATCTGACCCAGATTGACTCCGACGACAGCTCCACCCCGTCCATCAGGTAGTTGCCGGTCGGGGTTTTAATTTTCGAACCAGGGTTCGGCAGCCCCTTCCACAATTCTCCGTACAGGTGGTGCTCGTAGGACATGCAGCACATTAGCCTGCCGCAAATCCCGGATATTTTCGTGGGGTTAAGGGCCAGGTTCTGCTCCTTGACCATTTTTATACAGATGGGCGTAAACCTGTGGAGCCAGCTGCAGCAGCAGCAGCGCCGACCGCAGGGGCCCAGGCCTTTTACCGCCTTGGCCTCGTCTCTCACGCCGATCTGCCGGAGTTCTATTCTTGTCTTGAACTCCTTTGCCAGGTCGCGGACGAAGGCTCTGAAATCCACCCTCTGTTCCGATGTAAAGTAGAAAAACAGCTTTTTCCGGTCCAGGAGAAATTCAACGTCCACCAGCTTCATGGCAAGCTTGTGGTTTTGTAAAATTTCCCTGGCCTTCAGGAGGACAGCGTCCTCCTCTTCCCTCGCCAGAGCCGCCTCGTTTATATCTTCGTCGGTAGCCTCCCTCAGGTATGTTATCTCCTGGAGGGAAGGTTCCCCGCCCTTCACCTGGCCGTCGGAAAATTCGTCGCCGCACGCGTTTCTGTATCTCTCCTCCTGCTCCGGAGACAAGGGTCCGCCAAGGGCCGCCAGCTCCGTACCCCTCATGGTCTCCGCAACCAGCAGTTTTTCCCGGGGGAGGTCCGTAAGGTCGAACAGCCCCATATACCGGGGTTTACCAAAAATCGCCAAATAGATGCTCAAAATCTATACCCTCCTTGAGAGCCAGAAGCGTTAAATCGATGGCCATAGTCCGGGAAAGCCTTCCTGTGGAAAGAAGAGCCTTCAGCCGCTCAGCCCTCCAGGCGCCGTCGTAATCTCCCGACCCGGCAAGCCGGCTTATCCATGGATCGAACTGCTTAAGGAATTCGTCAAATTCGAGACCGCTGTTTTTTTCCGTCCACTTCTCCCACTCTTCCGCCGTCGACGGGGGGGCCGTCTCTTCCCCGGACCGCCCTCCGTCCGGGAGGGAAAGGAGCCATGCCCTGCTCCTGATGGTGGGTAGGACGCGATTTTCATCGGCGGCCGTAAAAATTATTATACCGTGGTCAGGCGGCTCTTCGGCGAGTTTTAAAAGGCTGTTCGCCGCCGGAAGCTGCATCAGGTCAGCCGAAAATATTAGCGCGCACCTTTTGGAGGAGACCGCAGGTTTATAGGCGATATCCCGGATTATTTCCCGGCAGTCCCCTATCGTCGGAGGTTTCCCCGGTTCCCCCCCGGTAATGAGGTCGGGATGGTTCCCGTTGGACCACGCCCTGCATGCGGCGCATTCGTCCTTGCCGGAACCGGCCTCGCAGAGGAGCATTGCCGCAAGGTCCGCGGCGGCCTGAAGCTGCAACTCCGCAGGGGCCGCCAGAAGGGCGCAGTGAGGAAAGGCCCCCCGGGCTGCAAAGAATTTAATTCTCTCCCATGATTCGGAGGCAGTCAAAGCAGAAGGGAGACCAGACACCCTTTTACCTCCTCCATAAGCTGAAGCGTCCTCGTGCGCGCCCCTTCCCTGTAAAAAACCTTCTCAAGCTCTTCCAGGGCAGTTTCAGCCTTCTCCACCGTTACAAAGAGGTTTCGGTCGTTTCTTCTCCACCTCATGTCCCTTTTTATCCGGAGTCTCCCCACCGCTCTGCGCAGGAGCTCCCTGACAAGCTCTCTGTACTGAACCAGGTCCCGTTCGGCAGGGAAGCGGCTGATACGGGAGGCAATGAGATCCAGCCTCTCCAGCAGCTCCTTTATTTCGGCGTTCTCCAGGGACTGGGAAAAAGACGCCGCCCGGACGCCTCCTGAAGTGGAAGCCCCTCCCCTTTTTTGCGTATGAAATCCGGAGATTCCCCCGGAGACTCTTTCTTCATCCCCTTTTTTAACCTTCAACGGTGGAGAAGCACCTCCGCCTTGTCGCCAATCTCGCCGGCCAAGGATTCTATGCCCAGGCCGCCGTCAAGGCGGACAATTCTTTCCGGCTCCCTTTCGGAGAGGAAGACAAAGCCCTCTCTTACTCTCTCCAAAAAGGACGCGCCTTTTTTTTCCAGGAAGTCGGGCCTTCCCCTGCGGACTACTCTCTCAAGGGCCGCTTCCGGCCCTATATCTATAAAAAAAGTAAGATCGGGGACGGGGAAGGAGCACCAGTTAAACATCTCCTCTATCCTGGACAGGGGGATGCCCCCGCCCCAGGACTGATAGGCAATGGTTGAATCCGTATATCTTTCGCAAAGAACGGTCTTTCCGGCGTCCAGGGCGGGATTGATTACCCTGGACGCATGTTCGCACCGGTCAGCCATGAAAAGGAAGAGTTCGCTCATGGCGTGGCTGGTCCCTCTTTCAAGGAGGAGTTCTCTTATCTTCTCTCCCCCGTCCCATCCCCCCGGCTCCCTGGTCCAGACCACTGAATCCTCTCCCCTGCGGGAGGTCAGTCTTTTATACAGGAGGCAGGCCTGGGTGGACTTTCCGCAGCCGTCAATCCCCTCGAAAGTAAAAAAAAGACCTCTACTCATCGCCATCGGAGGCCTCTTCCTTTTCCCCGCCAGGGTGTTTAACTGCCACCAGTTTGCGGAGAAGCCCCTCCACCACGTATTCCGACCTGTAGATCTGTAGGGTGCCGTCTTCAAGCCTTCTTTTTTTAATCTCGCTCAAAAGCTCCTGGTCCTCCTTTGGAACAGGATCTTCGTTTTCATCCCGCTTTTTTCCCTTTGCCGGGACTTTGTCGTAGTTGAACTCGATAATCAGCTCGTTGTTTGTCTCAATGGCCGACATCTCTGTGAACATTTGTCTGAAAGAGGACACGGACTGCCAGCCCTGGGCGATGGCCGACTGGTTGAGGGGATCAATGCCGCCCCCTCTTACCAGGATTTCACAGAGGCCGGCGGCGTCTGCGGGGATGGTAATCTCAAACGTTTTAACCGTCTGTTTTTTCCTGTAGGGCCTTAAAGTCACCTTGACCTCCACCGTTTTGCCGGGGTGGAATGAATTATCCGCTATTTCAATTTTCTCGATATAAAGCAGCCTTGGCGTCTCGGTAAACTCCACGTTCAACGCAACCCCCACGGGATAGATCTCCGAAAAGGGGTTTAAAAATACCAGGTCCAAAAGATCAGCCGCTTCTTTAAGGGCGTCGGCGGCAAGGTCTTTATCGGAAAAGAACATATTTTTCCTGCTCCAACCCTGTCCCATATCCTTACCGTGAAGGGTGAGGGTTGTCACGGCAGTCCCCTGCCCCTTCCTTCCCCATAGGTCGTCGATGAGGCCGGTGAAGATGTTTGCTGAAAGTTTTGCCCCCATAAAGGGGTCGGGGATAAAGCGGAATTTTTTTTCACCCGCCGTTTTTCTGTCAAGATCCGAAAATTTCAGCTCCGCCGACACGGAGGGGGTGAAGTAGCCTATCCTGCCCCCGATGCCCTGGGGCCTGTCCTGGGTTACGGTGCCGAAGATCTGCAGGGGAGTGCCCACTTTAAAGGGCGCCTCCAGGCTCGGCACTACGCTGTGGATGTATGAGCGGGCGACGGGGTAGTTCACCGCACCCCTGCCCAGGAACGGGTGGGCAAAGCCTATGAACCGCCCGTCCGCAGAAACGGCCGTTACGGTACCGGTGGCGCCCACAACGGCGTCCCCCCAGGCCAGAAGAACCGATATGGCCTCCCCGGGCCGTACCGCCCCGCCCGTCTCCACGGGAGAGTCGCCGCCTCCGCCGGGAACAAACCTTTCCTTGCCAAGCAGGGACGCAATGTCGGCCGCCTTTCTCGGGCTGACCCCGTCAATGAAAAGGGGCGACATCTCGCCTATGAGAAGGGGTTCGTCATCTTCCTCCCCTTCATCCTTTTTTGTTTCTTTTTGCTCTTTTTCTTTTTCCTCTTTTTCTTCGGACCTTTTATCTTCCCCGTCCTTATCGGGGCCGGCGGTCAGCGGAACAAGCGGGAGGGTTATTTTATTTTCGGGCCAGTCCCACACGGAGGCCATGTCCTCCAGGGGGGTCACCAGGCCAAGGGTGTGGTCGCTGAAGTTCCATCCGTAGCCGATAGCGCCTAAGAGCTTTCCGTTTATGTAAACGGGGCTGCCGCTCATGCCCGCCGCAATCCCCCCGGTTTTTGCAATCACCGGCCCCGACGCCTTAATCATAATAAGGTTTTCAGGTGAGTTTTTTCTGGGGACTATGCTTACTATCTCCACGGGAAAGCGGGTTATCTCCCGCCCCGACACAACGGTAAGGGCATACCCTTTCATTCCCGGCCTGAGGGACGCCGTTTTCATGGAAGGCTCCAGGGGCCTGAAGGGAGCCCCCTCAACTGCCGTTACAAAAAGAATGGCGGCCAGCAGGGCGATATAAAAAATGCGAACAGGCTTCATAGGCTGTTTTTCCTCCCGAATTTGATCCGTCAGTTCTGCTTTTTCCAGCGCAGAAAGCTCATGATGAAGTCGTCTATATCGCCGTCAAGAACAGCCTGCACGTTCCCGGTCTCGTGTCCCGTCCGGTTGTCCTTGACCAGGGTGAAGGGCTGAAGAACGTAGCTTCTAATCTGGCTGCCCCAGGTTATTTCCTTTTTTTCGCCCTGGATCGCCTGGAGCTCCTGCTGTCTCTCCCGCATGGCCTTCTCAAAAAGCCTGCTTCGTAAAACCTGCATGGCCACCTGCCTGTTCATATGCTGGGATCTCTCGTTTTGACATGCGACCACAATTCCGGTGGGGATGTGGGTTATTCTTACGGCGGAGTCAGTCTTGTTGACGTACTGCCCGCCGGCTCCGCTTGCCCTGTAGGTGTCAACCCTGAGATCCTCAGGGCGGATATCCACCTCCACGTCGTCGGGAAGGTCGGGGGCCACGTCCACTGATGCAAAACTGGTGTGCCGCCTTTTCCCGGCGTCGAAGGGCGAAATCCTGACCAGCCGGTGCACCCCTTTTTCGGATTTCAGAAAGCCGTAGGCAAAATCTCCCTCAATGAGGACCGTTGCGTTCTTTACTCCGGCCTCCTCGTCCTGGACAATTTCTATGATCCTGACCTTAAAGCCCGACTTCTCCGCCCAGCGCAGGTACAGACGGAGCAGCATCTCCGCCCAGTCCTGGGAGTCCAGGCCTCCCGAGCCTGCGTGAACGGTGAGTATGGCGTCGTAGCTGTCGTGCTCGTCTGAAAGCAACAACAGAAGCTGCTCCTTTTCGATCAGCTTTTTCAGCTCCGCCGATTTAGTTGAAAATTCTTTTTGAAGCTCGTAGTCGTCCTCCTCGGAGAGCATCTCCGCAAGAAGCGACAGTTCCTCATATTCGCCGTCCGCCCTCTCCCACATCTCCAGTTTTTGTCCGAGCCGGGAGATTTCTTTAGTGACCGTCTGGCAGTCCTCCCTGTTCCAGAAGTTCGGGTCTGAGGCGGACGCCTCCAGTTTTTCCTTTTCTTCTTTTATCGAATCCAGGTCAAAGGCTGTCCTGAAGGTCTTTTCTAAGAGCCCGCAGTTCCTCCATAACAGTGGCGTTTGGTGTTATCGCCATGTCGATTCCCCCTCGCAGTTATTGTTGCCCGTGGTTTTTCATTATATCATTGTCCTTGAAAGACAAGGAGGAGATCCCATGAAATCGCGACGGGCGACTATCGAACTTTGCCGTCTGCTGAGCGCATCCCCGGGCGTTCTTATCTCCGGGGCTTACCTTTCATCGGAGCTGGGCCTGTCCAGGCAGGCCGTATGGAAAACCGTCGGGGATCTGACCGAAGAGGGCTTTGACATAAGCTCCGTCCCCCGGGAGGGCTATATTATGAACGGAACGCCCTCATACGACCTGGCCCCGTCCATGATAGGCGCCCTGATTCCGCCCGATTGCCCCTGGGCCGAGGAGATCTATTTATTCGACTCTCTGGCCTCCACCCAGGAGACCGCTAAGAAAATCGGCCGGCGCACGGACGGCGACGGTCTGGTGGTAATCGCCGAAGAACAGACCGTAGGCAGGGGCCGACGGGACAGAAAATGGCTCTCCCCCCGGGGAAGGGGGCTATATTTTTCAGTGTTTTTCAGGCCCCGCATTCCCCCGGGGCGGCTTCAGCTGATAAACCTGGCCGCTGCGCTGGCGGTAAGGGAGGCGGTGAATTCCTGCTGCGGCCTTCTCCCGGATATAAAATGGCCCAACGATCTGCTCATCGGGGGGAAAAAACTTTGCGGCATCCTTTCCGAGGCCTCCGCCGACTCCGAAAGAATAAGGGACTGCTGCACCGGCATAGGCCTTAACGTCTTTGCGGCAGGGGAGGACGGGACAGACTACGGCGCGGTCCTTTCCGAAGACCGGGGCGCCGTTCACAGGGGGACCCTCTGCGCAGCAATTATTGAAAATCTTTACCGGCGGGTAGACGGCCTGGGCCGGGACGGCGGGGCCTCCCTGCTTTCGGACTACAGGGAGCAGTGCTCCACCATCGGGAAAAGAGTTTCGGTCCTTACAGAGGATGAGGTTTTCCCCGGGACGGCTGCTGGAATAGGCGAGGACGGGGAGCTCATCGTAAATGGCGGCGGAGAGAGGAGGACTTTTTGCGCCGCCGACGTTGTGCACGCCACGCCGCAAGCGCGGTGATCAACCTCCGTCTTTTGCAGGTATGAGCCGGAGCCTTATTTTCCCTCCTGCCTCTCCTCCCGCAGAGGGGCAAGGCGGTTCCACAGGATTAAAAACTGGTCGTGGAAGTAAATTAGAAGGTCCTGGTCCTCGCCGGGCCTGAGCAGCGACAGGACATTCTTGTTGTTCTTCAGGGCGGTTCGGACGGTTTTAGGGGTTCCGCCGTCCATAATTACCGGAATTTTTTTCTTAAGGGCGTCATCTACAGCCGCCGCCAGGCCTTCAAGGTCCTCTCCCCTCGCCCAGGCGGCGGTTCGCTTTTCATCCCCGGGAAGAAGGTCGCACCCGGCGGCCGAGAGCAGGCTTGAGAATCCCCCCGACAGGTCGAATACCGGGTAGCCTTTCAGGAGCTGCCTGCCCACGAGGACCGTGCTGTCAAGCCTGGTCTGGAACTCCGATAATCTTCTCTGGTAGTAGGGGTAGGAGCCCGGGTCAAACCTGGAGAGGACTGTAAGCATCCTCTGGGCAATAAAGGGCAGGACCGAGGGGTCCGAGTACTGAAACTCGGCCCTGTCCCTGTCGAAAGGGGCCGTGCCGTAGAGGGGGGACAGGTTGGGATACTGGTTTTTCTTCAGTCCCAGGCTTTCTGCCTCTTTGGAGTCCAGGGCGATTATGAAGGAGTCGGAGGGGATTCTCTGCCGCTGTATTCGCCGCGCCGCCACGCCCTCGGCGTTCCAGTACTGGATAGGCCTGACTTCCATATTTACCCCGCCGACGAAGCGGGCTACCATGAAGAGCCAGGGGGAGGAGACGAACACTTCTTTTCTGTCCGCGCCGAAGGCCTGGAAAGGGGCGTAAATAAGAGCCGCGGCAAAAATCAGCGGCAGCAACGCCCTGGCATGGCATTTTATTCTCATTTTTCTTTCGTAGTCTCCTGTAAAAAGTTTAAAAGAGCGTCCTCAGCGGCGGCAAACTCCGCTGCCTTCTTGCCGGTCCCTTTCCCCTTGCCGGCCTCGACGCCGCCGATTGTAACCCTGACTGAAAACCAGGGGCAGTGGGCGGGCCCCGATGCAGAAATAATTTCGTAGACGGGGCAGGGAAGGCCTTTTTCATGAGCCGCCATCTGAAGAGACGACTTGGGATCCGTAGCGCCGCCCCCGATGGGCTTCCGGGTAGAGTGAAACATAAAGTACGTTTTTATTACTTCCATAAGGGGGTAGTAGCCGCCGTCCAAAAAAACAGCGCCAAACAGGGCTTCCGCTGCGTCGGCGCAGAGGGATGGGCGGCAGCCGTCATCCTGTTCAAGGCTGTTTCCCGTCCTGAGCAGTTTGGGAAGCCCGAGCTCCGTCCCCCACTCGGCCAGGGATTTTCCGCAAACAAGGGCGGCTCTCGCCCTGGTGAGGGCCCCTTCGTCAAAATCCGGGAACTCTTCGTACAAAAAGCGAGAGACGCCAAGTTCAAGAGCGGCGTCTCCCAGGAACTCCATTCTTTCGTTATGCCCGGTCAGACCTTTTTCGTTGGCGTAGGAGGAGTGGACAAGGGCTGAATTGAGCAGGGACGGGTTTTTAAAACGGTAGCCAAGCCGCTGCTGAAGCTTTTCCAGTTCGCCCCTGAACCAGGCGTCGTAGTCCATGGCGCTTTTTAGGCCCTACCCCTCGAACTTCTGGAAGGCGGCTACGCCGTTGTGTCCGCCGAATCCGAAGCTGTTTACAAGCAGGCGGCTTACCTTCTTTTCCGCCCCGGCCGGGCCTACGGCGTTGATGGCGCACTCCGGGTCCAGGTTTTCAAGGTTGATGGTGGGGTGGACAATCCCCTCCTCAATCGCCTGAAGGGCGGCCACCGACTCAAGGGCGCCCGCTGCGCCGAGGCAGTGACCTATCATGGACTTGGTGGAGTTGACCAGCACGTTGTCCGTATGATCGCCGAAGACCGTCCTGATAGCCATGGACTCCATCTTGTCGTTTAAGGGCGTTGAGGTGCCGTGGGCGTTGATGTATTCAACATCGCCGGGCAGCCACTTAGCCTTCTCCATTGCCATCCTCATGGCCCTTGCGGCTCCCGCCCCCTCGGGGTCCGGGGCGGTTATGTGGCTTGCGTCGCAAGTGGTTCCGTATCCCACCAATTCGGCATAGATATGGGCGCCTCTTCTCCGGGCATGCTCAAGCTCTTCCAGCACCAGCACGCCTGCGCCCTCCCCCATGACAAAGCCGTCCCTGTCCACGTCAAACGGACGGGACGCCCTGCCGGGCTCGTCCATCCTGGTGGAGATGGCCTTCATGGCTGCAAAGCCCGCGATACTGATGCTCCTGAGCGCAGCCTCCGACCCGCCGGCAAGAATGACGTCCGCGTCGTCCCTTATTATTGTATGGTAGGCCTCGCCAAGACTGTGAATGGACGTGGCGCAGGCAGTGACTACGCAGATGTTGGGGCCCTGGGCCTTGTGTTTAATGGCCACGTAGGCGGTGGACATGTTGCTTATCATCATGGGTATGAAAAAGGGGCTGACCCTCCTCGGGCCCTTT
Organism: Synergistaceae bacterium; assembly: GCA_012519165.1. Taxonomy (GTDB): domain Bacteria; phylum Synergistota; class Synergistia; order Synergistales; family Aminobacteriaceae; genus Aminivibrio. Next base: position 19,361 of record JAAYQT010000033.1, on the reverse strand, counting down.
TCCATCATTGTCCTGAAGTTGTTGTAGGTAGTCTCGATGCCGCCCTGACCGCTTCCGATGTAAACTCCGAATTTATGGGGATCCAGGCCGGCCGTATCGAGCTTTGCATCCGCAACGGCCAGATCCGCAGCCGCTACGGCAAACTGAATGACCCTGTCCGAACGCTTGGCTTCCTTATTGTCCATCCAGGGGGAAGGGTCAAAATCCTTAATCTCCGCTCCGAAGGGCACGGGGCAGTCGGACACGTCGAAGGTAGTCAGCGGTCCGATGCCGTTCCGGCCTTCTTTAAGGGCCTGCCAGTAGTTTTCTCTGCCTATGGCTATGGGGCTTACAACTCCAAGCCCCGTTACAACAACCCTTCTCAAATTATTTCACTCCTCTTCTGCAGGGTTGGAACATGATAGAGGGGCAGCAGGGCAGGCGGGATGCACAACGCTTCCCGCCGGTCCTGCTTTCCGCCGCGTTTTTTACTCTTCAACGCCAAGTTTGCCAAAGGTGTAGCTCATTGCCTCGCCGACGGTGGTAAGCTTTTCGGCGTCCTCGTCGGGAATTTCGATGTCGAACTCCTCTTCGATGCCCATGATGAGCTCCACAATGTCGAGGGAGTCGGCGCCCAGGTCATCCACGAAAGAGGCCTCAGGCGCTATCTGATCCTCTTCGACGTCAAGCCTGTCGATTATGATCTCCTTCAAGCGAGCCAGCATTTCTTCTTTTTTCATACAGTTTCACCCCCTTTTTACTCAGTTTCAGCACATGGTCATGCCGCCGTCGACGGCGATGACCTGTCCGTTAATGTAAGAAGCCGCGTCCGACGCAAGAAATCCGGCCAGCGCCGCTACGTCCTCGGGAGTACCTGGCCTTCCGGCGGGCACCTGCGACAGGAGGGCCTGCCTGGCGGCCTCCGGCAGGGCTTCGGTCATGTCGGTGGCTATGTATCCGGGCGCTATTGCGTTAACAGTGACGCCCTTGGCCGCATACTCCCTGGCGGCCGCCTTGGTGAAGCCGATTATCCCGGCCTTGGACGCGCAGTAGTTGGCCTGCCCGGGATTGCCTATGAGGGCCACCACCGAAGATACGTTAATTATCCTGCCCCACTTGGCCCTGACCATGCCTCTGATGGCCTCTTTTGTACAGTTGTAAACCGACGTGAGATTTGCCTTTATCACGGCGTCCCAGTCGTCTGAGGCCATTCTCATAAGGAGGCCGTCCCTGGTGACGCCTGCGTTGTTGACCAGTACCGCCACAGACCCAAGTTCCTTCTCCGCGGCTGCAAAGAGCCGTTTAACATCCTCCCCCGACGAAACGTCCCCCTGGAAGGGAACGGCTATCCCGCCCCCGCTTTTTATAAGGGCGCAGACCTCTTCCGCCTGTTTTTCGCTCCGGTTGTAGTTTACGGCAACCTTAAACCCCATGGCGCCAAGTCTGACGGCCGCGGCCCTGCCTATTCCCTTGCCGGCGCCCGTGACCAGGGCGACTCTGGCATCAGTCATTCTACACCAACTCCTTGAGTTTTTTCGACAGTTCCTCAAACTCCGGGACAGTTCTGCAGGCCAGAGCCGCCAGGCCCTTCCTGCATTTTTTTACCAGGCCCGTCAGCACGTTGCCGGGGCCTATCTCGAAGAACTCTTCCACTCCTTCGTCAGCCATGAAGTTTACCGAATCGGTCCACAGCACGGGCATGAAAGTCTGGTCGAAAAGGGATTTTTGAATTTCATCCACTGTTTTTACAGGCCCGGCCGAGGCGTTGGCTACGATGGGCGCCGAAGGGGTTTTCCATTCAATGCGGCCGAATGCCTCCATGAGCTTGTCTGCTACAGGGCGCATCTGCCTGCTGTGGAAGGGAGCGCTTACGTTCAGCATGACGGCCCTTTTGGCCCCTGCCTCCCTGGCCTTTTCCGCGGCCGCCTCCACGAAGGCCGCCTCGCCTGAAATAACAATCTGTCCGGGGGAGTTAAAATTGGCGGGCTGGCACTCCCCTCCCGGCGCAACCTGAGCGCATACCGATGCTACTTTTTCCTGGTCCAGCCCCAGGATTGCGGCCATGGCGCCCTCCCCTTCGGGTACCGCCTCCTGCATGAGCTTTCCCCTTAAGTGAACCAGCCTCACCGCATCCTCCAGGGAGAGAACGCCCGAGGCGGCCAGGGCGGTGTACTCGCCCAGACTGTGCCCTGCAAAGAATGCGGGTGAAGGCGCTACTTCCGCCCGGACCGCAAAGCACTCAAAGACGGCCATGCTCACGGTCAGGATGGCGGGCTGGGTTATGGCAGTCCGGCGAAGCTCTTCCTCCGGACCGTTGAAGATGGTCTCCGACAAAGGAAAGCCCAGGGCCTCGTCGGCCCGCAGAAACACGTCCCTTGCGGCGGGGAAGGCGTCGTAAAAGTCCCGTCCCATCCCCGTCTCCTGGGACCCCTGGCCGGGGAAGATAATTGAATAGGTCATGGGGTTATCACCTGTACACCTTTCCGGGGAGTTCGTTCAGTATCCTTTCCGCCTCGTCGAAGATATCCCGTATAATGTCGGCGGTAGGGCGGATATCGCCGATGAGGGCGGAGATCTGGCCCGCCATCACCGAACCCCACTCCATGTCGCCCTCCACCACCGCAGCCCGGAGTTTTCCGGCGCCCAGCTTCTCGTACTCTTCAATGGGGGCGCCCTCTCTGTCCAGCTCCTCAAACTTTGCCGTCAGCTTGTTTTTGAGGCAGCGGACCGGGTGGCCTGTCACCCTGCCGGTAATTATATTGCTCCTGTCCCTGGCGCCCACCACCGCCTCCTTGTAGGCGGGGTGAACGGTGGACTCAACCGTGCATACAAATCTCGTCCCCACCTGGATTCCCTCTGCGCCCAGGGCGAATGCAGCCGCTGCGCCCCTGCCGTCTGCAATTCCTCCGGCAGCGATGACGGGTATCTCCACGGCGTCGGTTATCTGGGGGACTAGGGCCATGGTGGTTATCTCGCCGATGTGGCCCCCCGCCTCCATCCCTTCAGCCACCACTGCGTCGGCGCCCTGCTTTTCCACCCTCTTGGCCTGGGCCACGGAGGCGATAACAGGAATCACGATGGTCCCCCGGGGCTTCAGGGCGTCCAGGACCTTGCCCGGGCTTCCCGCGCCGGTGGTCACAATGGGAACCTCCTGCTCGGCCACTATCCTGATAACATCGTCCACGGTGGACGACATCATCATAATATTTACGCCGAAGGGCTTGCCGGTGAGGGACCGGGCCTTTTGAATTTCAGCCTCCAGAAGATGGGGAGGCATGTTGGCTGCGGCAATAATGCCTATTCCGCCGCCGTTGCTGACCGCCGCCGCGAGAGCGGCATCCGCCACCCAGGCCATTCCTCCCTGGATGATGGGGTACTCGCACCCCAGGAGGCGGGTTACTCTGTTTTCCCTGAAATTTGCGCCGCTGTCATGCTTCATAGATGATACCTCCATATGTCATGCCGGCTCCAAAAGCGGTAAAGAGCAGTCTGTCTCCTTTTTTTACCCTGTCTTCCCGCAAAAATTCATACAGGGCTATGAAGACTGAAGCCGCAGAAGTATTTCCGTACTCGTCGATGTTTATGATAACTTTTTCCGGCTGGATGCCGAGCCGCTCGGCGGCCCGCTCAATTATCCGCTGGTTGGCCTGGTGAAAGAACCACCACTCTATGGCCTCCGGTTCAATGCCCGAGTTCAGGCAAAACTGCCTTAAAAAGGGCGGAATGATCCTGTTTACAAACCTGAACACTTCGTTGCCCTTCATCTCCACGTAGTGAAGGCCCTTTTCAACGGTTTCCTGGGAGGCGGGGTTTTCCACAAGACCGCCCCTGAAAGTAATCTGGTCGTGCTTTTCGCCGTCGGACCGCAATTCCGTTGAGATAAACCTTCCGCCGCCCTCCTCCGCCGCTCCGAGAACCATGGCTCCGGCCCCGTCGCCGAAGAGGATGCAGGTGTTTCTGTCGGTCCAGTCGACAAGGGGAGAAAGGACCTCGGCTCCGATTACCAGGACTTTTTTCCATATCCCCGAGGCAATCCCCGATGCCGCCATGGCCATGGCGTACACCCCGCCGGTGCACCCCGACTGAACGTCGAAGGCCCCCGCCCTGTTTGCGCCAAGCATGCCCTGCACCTTTGGCGCAACTCCGGGGAAGATGGTGTCAGGGCTGTTCGTGGCCACGATTACCATATCGAGATCCTCCGGGGTTACCCCGGCGTCTTCAAGGGCTTCCCTGGCCGCCTTTTCCGCCACGTCGCTGGTAAGCTCGCCCTTTTCGGCCAGGTGTCGCCTGAGGATGCCCGTTCTCTCCCTGATCCACTCGTCGCTGGTGTCTACCATTTTGGAAATATCTTCGTTAGTGATTACTTTTTTTGGAACATACATCCCCGTGCCCATAATGGAGGCAGGTACCCCTGAAAACACACCCATTCGGCTGACCTCCTTTACTCAAGTTCCTCTCGAATTACTCCAACTCCGTTTTGAATAACGAAACTCCGGGCAACCCTGAGGGCGTTGGCAATTGCCGGCGCCTTCGAACGGCCGTGGGCCTTGACTACGGTTCCTCTCACGCCCAGCAGGGGCGTTCCTCCGTGTTTCTCGTAGTTAAACCTTGCCCACAGGTCCTTCATCATGGGTATCATAAAGAGCATGCCTACCTTGGGGAGAATCCGGTTGCCCATCTCCTCCTTCAGGAGGGAGTAGACGGCGGACATGAGCCCCTCGGCAAATTTAAGGGTGACATTTCCTGTAAAGCCGTCGGCCACCACTACGTCTGCCCTGCTGTAGGGTATGTCGTCGCCCTCTACGTAACCGGTAAAGTTCAGCCCGCTGTTTTTTATAAGCTCTCTGGCAGCGGCGACGGTCTCGTCTCCCTTGATGTCCTCGGAACCGTTGGAGAGAAGGGCCACCTCCGGTTCGGCCACTCCAAGGATTTTTTTCGAGTATACGTTCCCCATCAGAGCAAACTGATACAGGTTAATTGGCCTGTTGCGCACAGTGGCCCCCACATCCAGCAGGAAGGTGTATTTGTTCAGGGTCGGCAGGGCCACCCCCAGGGCGGGCCGGTCGATCCCCGCAATTCTGCCCACCACCAGCACCCCGCCTGCCACAATGGCGCCGGTGTTCCCCGCCGATACGCAGCCCTCCGCCTCTCCGCTCCTTACCATCTCCATGGCCATTCTGAGGCTGGAGCCCCGTTTTTTTCTCAGGGCTGCGGACGGGTGTTCGTCCATCCCGATCTGCTCTTCGGAGTGGACGACGGATATTCTGCGGACGATCTCCCCCGGCGCCTCATCGAGCGCCGGTTCGATCTCGCCGCTTTTACCCACAAGGATAATTTCAAGGTCGGAGTGTTCTTTGCAGGCCTCTATTGCTCCCTTGCACACTTCCGAAGGTCCATGGTCGCCGCCCATGGCGTCAAGAGCAAAAATCAAACAGAAGCTCCCCTCTCTCCAGTTATATCGGCCGCTCGGGCGAGACCACCGCGGCAATAAATCTCCCCACGAAGATCTCTTTCTCTCCCACTTTGGTACGAACGCTTACTATGTATTTTTCATCCCTGTTGACTCCCACTTTTGCCCTGGCCACAAGGGAGTCGCCAACTCTGGCATGCCCCTTGTACTCCCCCCGCATGGAGTCCAGGATTACCAGGTCCGCCTCCACCACCGCAATGGCAATTGAGCTGGCCTGGGCGTATATGTAGTGGTCCCAGATCATGTCCGTCTCCCGGAAAGCCATATCTTTCTTTGTCTCAAGGACGGAAAGGGCCCACTTGTTGGGCTCCAGTTCGAGGAGATCCCCCACCACTTCGCTCTGTTTCAGGGATCTGAGCCTGCTGGTAGCCTTCTGGGCCATGGACCGGGTACGCTCCCGAAGCTCCGGCACGCCAAGAAGAGTCCTGTCCAGCCGGATGGTACTTACGCTGGCGCCAAGGGATGCGGCAAGCTTTTCGTCGCTTAACAGAGGGTTTTTCTCGATAAGCTTCAAAAGCCTGTCCTGGCGGCTCCTTCTCCTTTGTGATTTGGCGGGTTTTTTCTCCATTTTGTCACCTGATAATATTATCTGCTCCTAATTTGCGGCATAGTATAGTATCGGATGGGCAAGTCGTCAATACTGGAATTAACAATAAAAAGAAAGGAAGAGGAAGGTCGCCCTCCCTCTTCCCCGGTTTCTTCCGTGTTTAAGCTTCTTTTTCGCTCTCCGAAGCTCCTTTTAAAACTTTTCTGCCCCGGTAGTAGCCGCACTCTCCGCAGGCCGTGTAGTTTCTGATCACTTCCCCGCAGTGGGGGCATGCCGTGGTCTCCGGAGCGGAAAGCCCGCCGATCCACTCGGATTTTCTTTTATGGGTACGGGAGTGGGACACTCTGCTTTTTGGCGTTGCCATTTTTTACTTCCCTCCTTTTGGTAGTCTTTTCATTCGGACGGGTCTTCAATTTTGATACCGGCCAGTTTTTCCAGCCTGGGGTCTGTCTCCTCTCCCCCGCAGCCGCAGCTCTCCCCGTTTAAAGGCTTTCCGCAGCGGGGGCAGAGCCCCCGGCAGCCGGGTGAACACAGTACTTTAAGGGGCAGGGAGAGGATAAGGCTTTCCCAAACCTGGTCGGTTATGTCCATAAATCGCCGCCACGATTCTATCCGCACTACTCTGAAGTCTTCTTCAAGAGCATCCTCCTCCGAAGGCTCTTTGTCGCGCAGGGAATAAAGATACAGGAAATCCTCCAAAATTTCAATACGGGAGGGCTCAAGACATCGGGAACAGGGCGAGGATAAAACAGCCGACACTCTTACGGTTACTTCGAGGTCTTCATCCGCCCAGCGGGCCCTGGCTTCCACGACAAAGGGGCTTACAAAATGGAAAGCCTGCCCCCCGAAGACTATTTTGTCCAAATCCCCGGGGGGAACCTCGGCCCTGAGGCACGTTTCATCGTCCGGATTACCAGTCTCCGGCGTCTCCAGCTCGAATTTAAAGAGGAGCCGCTCCCGGTCGGTCATTGCCGCTCTACTTTCCGTCGGTTACAAGGCGCTTGGTATCGCGGGCGATAACAAGTTCCTCGTCCGTGGGGATGACTATTACTTTAACCTTGCTGTCATCGGCGCTGATAATGCGCTCCTCGCCCCGGACCTTGTTCTTCTCCCTGTCGATCTTTACCCCCATGAACTCCAGGCCCTCACAAATCCCTTCCCTGGCCCTGGCGCTGTTCTCGCCGATTCCGGCGGTAAAGACGAGGACGTCCATTCCGCCCATGGCGGCGGCGTAGGACCCTATATACTTTTTAACCCCGTAGAAGAGCATTTCCTCGGCCAGCTTAGCCCTCTGATTTCCGCCGTCGGCGGCCTCTTCAATGTCCCTGAGGTCGCTGCTGATGCCGGAGATGCCCAGCAGGCCGCTCTCTTTATTAAGGACGTGGCTCATGGCCTTGTTATCGATGCCCTCCTGCTCGGCAAGGAAGGAGACAAGGAGTGCGTCCACGTCGCCGCACCTTGTGCCCATGATAACCCCGGGGAGGGGGCTGAAGCCCATGCTGGTATCCACGGATTTTCCGGCCTTCACGGCGGTGATGGAGCTTCCGTTGCCCATGTGGCAGGTCACTATATTAAGGGATTCCACGGGCTTGCCTACAATCTCCGCAGCTCTCCTGGATACGTAGAAGTGGCTTGTTCCATGGAAACCGTAGCGGCGCACTTTATATTTTTCGTAGTAGTGGTAAGGCACCCCGTACATGTAGGCGCAGCCTGGCATGGTCTGGTGGAAGGCGGTGTCGAAGACGCCCGCCTGGGGAATGTTGGGAAGGGCCTCGGTAACGGCGTAAATCCCCATGAGGTTAGCGGGGTTGTGGAGCGGCGCAAGGGGAACGCACTCCTCCAGGGCGTCGATGACTCCCTGGGTGATTATAACCGACCCTGCGTATTTTTCACCTGCGTGGACCACCCGGTGCCCCACTGCGGAAAGTTCGTCAAGGCTCTTGATTGCGCCGTGATTTTCGTCAAGCAGCGCCTCCACTACCACTTTGAAGGCCACCTTGTGATTGGGGATATCGGTGTTTTTAATAACCGTATCCATGCCCGTCTTCACGTGCTTGATCCTTGCGCCCTCGATCCCGATCCTCTCCACCAGGCCCTTTGCAAGGACCGACTCGTCGGTCATGTCAAAAAGCTGGTACTTGAGAGACGAACTGCCGCAGTTAACCACAAGAATTTTCATTACCCTACCCCATCCTCTCTTCTTGACCCGCCAACCCCGCCCGCTGTACCATGGCTAAAAAGGAGCGGCGGGAGGCTGATCTGAATAATCAAAAATATAATCGGTATTGTGGCGGAATACAACCCGCTTCACAAAGGACACCTGTATCACATCTCCATGGCGGCCAAGGACAGGGACGACGCCCTTGTTGCCGTACTGTCCTCCTATTTTACCCAGAGAGGGGAGCCGGCCCTTCTGAGCAAGTGGGACCGGGCGGAGACGGCCCTCGGGGCCGGAATCAACCTGGTCCTGGAACTGCCAGCCTTTTTTTCATGCCATAACGGAGGCGTCTTCGCAGGAGGCGCGGTCGATATCCTCGCAGCAGCCGGAGTAGTGGATATTGTATCCTTCGGCATGGAGCGCCCCGATTTTAACTTCGCTTCAATCCTTTCTATTCTAGTGCAGGAACCGACATTTTTCAAGGATAATCTGAAAAAGTACCTGAATTCGGGATACTCCTACGTGAAAGCCCGGGCTGCGGCCCTGGACAATATCCAGCCGGGCTGGGGCGCTTTTGTTTCGACACCGAACAACTCCCTTGCCCTGTCCTACATGGAGCGGATTCTTAAGCGTGGCTACCGGATCGGGTGGAGACCGGTCAGAAGGGCAGGCGCAGGATATCTGGATGAAAACGCCGCCGCGGCCCTACCCAGCGCTACTGCCATCAGGAAGGCCCTGTACGAAGGTAGGGACAGCGACGCCGAACAAGGGCTCCCTCCTTCCACTTGCGCCGTGCTTGAGAGGTGCATGGACAGCGGCCGTGCGGTTTTATCCAGTGAAAAGCTCTGGAGGCTTGCCCGTTTTCTTCTGATGAGGACGCCCCGTGAAGAGCTTGCGACCTTCTCCGGGATGACCGAGGGCATTGAAAACCGGTTGAAAAAGTACGCTCCCCGCTGTTCTTCGTGGGAGGAGTTTGTCTCCGCATGCACCACGGCCCGGTATCCTGCGGGCAGAATCCGTCGCCAGCTCATTCACTTTCTCCTGGGGATAAAGCAGGAGGAGAACAGGGCCCTGCAGGAGTCAGGACCGGCCTATATCCGCGTACTGGGCGCCGACCAAAAGGGCATGGAGATCCTGAGGCGCATGAGGGACGGTTCTACCCTCCCGGTCCTCGGGAAGGCTCCCGTTAAGGTCCCCGGACCCGGAGGAACTTTGGCCCGCATTGAGCGCTCCGCCTGCGACCTCTGGGAGGAAATGACGGAAAAATACTCCCCGGGGCTTGAGAAAAAACGGCGCACCATCACGGCTGAATATTTCGGGGAAGGGGAAAGCGCTCCCTGAGGCGGCGGAAGACGCCCGGGGGCACCATGTCGTGGACTGCGCCGCCGAACTGGTATATCTCTTTTACCGCGTGGCTCGACAGGTAGGAGTATCGGGCCTCGGTAACTATGAAAAGGGTCTCGATCTCGGGGGCCAGCTGCCTGTTCATGAGGGCGAGTTGAAACTCGTACTCGAAATCCGAAAGGGCCCTGAGTCCCCTTATTATTATCCTGCTCCTCTCCTGCCTTAAAAAGTCCACCAGGAGCCCCGAAAAGGAGTCCACTTTAACATTCGGAAGATGGCTGAGGGCCTCCCTGGCCATGGCCTTCCTCTCCTCCACGGAGAAGGCCGCCCTCTTTTGAGGGTTAAGCAGGACGCTGACCACCACTTCGTCGAAAAGAGCGGCCGCCCTCTCGGTGATGTAGATATGCCCGTTGGTTATGGGGTCGAAGGACCCGGGGTAAACGGCGCTGATAGTTCTTTTCATTCTTCTTCCTCTCCTCCGCGGGAAGCTAAAAAAGTCAGGGAGGCGTCCCCGTACCTACGGCTCTCCACAATTACCCAGCCCGGTCCCCCGGGAAGGGCCTCCCTTGAAGAGTGCTCCACTACGGCGATGCCGCCCTCTGCAACCACTCCCCCTCCGGGAGGGAAGAGCAGTTGTCCGATTTCAGCCGTCCAACCCGCCCCGTAGGGAGGGTCCGCAAACACGACGTCGAACAGGCGTCCCTTTCTGCGAAGATAATCCAGGGCCCGCCTTGCGTCCATGGCAAGGACCACGGCTCCCCCGTCCCCGGGGAAAAGGGCCCTGATCTCTTTAGCCCTGGAGGGAAGCAGCTCCACCGCCGTTACATGGCACGCGCCCCGGTCCCTGGCGAGACGGGCCACCCTTCCCGTGCCGGAAAACATGTCCAGGAAGGACCGGCCCCGCAAGTCTCCCAGGATGTTAAACAGGGCGCCCAGGACCTTGCCCGTTGTGGGCCTGCTCTCCTTCACCGGGAGGAGGTCGCCTCCCGGAGCCTTTCGGCAAGTCCTTCCATGGCGCCCCTTACTGCCGGCGTGAGGAAGGGGGTCGAGTAGGGGGAAGTCTTAACGAGAATGTCCTCATCCCTCTGAATCGCCTGGAGGAAAAACTTCTGCTCGAAAGCCCCGTCTCCCGATACTACCTCTATGAGCCGGGCGTCCTCTCCCGAGGAGTAGGCTCTTTTATAAACCCAAAAGCCGTCCTGCGCCCTGCCCTCAACATTTTTCAAACCCCTTAAGGCAAAATCGAGATCCGCCCTTCCGGGAACGCACAAGTGCACGTCGTCAGCCCTCCCAATAAAATCATCCCGTTCGCCGCCCCAGGGGGCGGGCTTAACAAAGCGGGACATATAGATATTTTTCCCCATCTCAAGCCATTTCCGCTCGTACTTGGTCTTAACCGGCCTTGGGGGATTTATCTCCCGGGCCTCCTGCGCCAGGCCCGGGCATGACGCAAGGGCGTCGCGCACCTCCTCGCCGTACCATTCTTCATCGGTAACGAGCTCGAAGAATCCCCCCGTCTTCAGGGTCCTGGCAATTTCAGATGGGAAGTCGCCCTTTGAAACCCTGCGCCTGGCATGTTTTTTCTTGGGCCAGGGACAGGGAAAGTTCATATAAATTCCGTCCAGTGAGGCCGCGGGCACGCACTCCCTAAGGAAAAAACGGGCGTCGGCGCAGACAAGAAATAAATTTCCCAGGCCTCTCCGGCCCGCCCTCCTCAAGGCTCTCACCAGGCAGGCGCCCGACATCTCGGCGCCCCAAAAGACGGCGTCGGGGCTGTTCCGGGCCAGGGCCTCCAAAAATTCTCCGTTGCCGAATCCTATTTCCAAAAAAACGGCCTCCGGCGCCCTTCCCCGGTCCATGGCCAGGGGAAGCTTTTCTTTCTCCGGAAGGACTATTATTTTGTCGGTAAGCTTCAATTTCGGAACCTCTCCTCATCGGGCGCTCATTTCAGATTAACAATTATAACAGCCTTTTCCCCGCGCTCTCCCCTTCCCCGTCCCCGGTGAAGGAGAAAAAGGAGAATTTTTCGACCAACGGAATTAAATGGAATGCAAAATCTCCGTTTTGTTGTAGAATGGTTGGGTGGCGCGGCATGAAAAAATCATGACCGCCTGAAAACAGAAATAATAATCAGGGCGGGGGGCCGGCGCACCTCCTTAACCTGAAATTCAAGAGGGGGTACATTAATGAAGAAAAACTGGAAAACCATGGACGGAAACACCGCGGCGGCGCACGTATCATACGCCTTTACCGAGGTAGCCGCAATCTATCCCATTACGCCGTCCTCCAACATGCCGGAGATGGTGGACGCATGGGCTGCCCGGGGAAGAAAGAACATCTTCGGCAAGCCGGTCAAGGTCACCGAACTCCAGTCCGAGGCCGGCGCTGCGGGCGCGGTACACGGAAGCCTTTCCGCCGGTTCCCTTTCCACCACCTTTACCGCTTCCCAGGGACTCCTGCTCATGATGCCCAACATGTACAAGATAGCGGGCGAGATGCTCCCCGGCGTTTTCGACGTTACTGCCAGGGCGGTGGCGGCCCACGCCCTCTCCATCTTCGGCGACCACAGCGACGTCATGGCCTGCAGAGGCGCCGGATTTGCCATGCTGGCCTCGGGCAGCGTCCAGGAAGTAATGGACCTGACGGCCGTCTCCCACCTTTCAGCCATCAAGACCAGCATCCCCTTCCTCAACTTCTTCGACGGCTTCAGAACCTCCCACGAGATCCAGAAGATCGACGTTCTTGAGTACGACGACCTGGCGAAGCTGGTGGACTACGACGCGCTGGCAAGGTTCAAGGCACGCGCGCTGAACCCGGAGCGCCCCTATCAAAAGGGCACCGCCCAGAACCCCGACATCTTCTTCCAGGCAAAAGAGGCGGTAAACCGTTTCTACACCGACATTCCCGACATCGTTGAAGCCTACATGCAGGAGATCAAAAAGCTCACGGGCCGGGAGTACCATCCCTTCAACTACTACGGCGCCCACGACGCCGAGGAAGTTATCGTTGCTATGGGCTCGGTCTGCCAGGCCATCGAGGAGACCGTGGACTACCTCAACGCCAGGGGCAGGAAGACCGGCGTGGTGGAGGTTCACCTCTACAGGCCCTTCTCGGAGAAGTACTTCTTCGACGTCCTTCCCTCATCGGTCAGGCGCATCGCCGTGCTCGACCGCTGCAAGGAGATAGGCGCCCTGGCCGATCCCCTTTACGAGGACGTCTGCACCCTGTTCAAGGGCAGGGCGAACAGCCCCGTCATCGTAGGCGGAAGGTACGGCCTCGGCTCCAAGGACACCACTCCCACCCACATCAACTCCGTCTTCGACAACCTTAGGGCCTACGAGCCAAGGGATAACTTTACCATCAGCATCAACGACGACGTAACCTTCACCTCCCTTCCCGTGAATAAACAGATCGCGGCGGCGCCGGAGGGAACCATCAGCTGCAAGTTCTGGGGCCTCGGCTCCGACGGAACCGTGGGCGCCAACCAGAACTCCATCACCATCATCGGCGACAACACGGACATGTACGCCCAGGGGTACTTCTCCTACGACTCAAAGAAGTCGGGCGGAATTACCGTGTCCCACCTCCGGTTCGGAAAGAGCCCCATCAAGTCCACATATCTCATTGACACCGCCGACTTCATCGCCTGCCACAAGCAGGAGTACGTCTACCAGTACGACGTTCTGTCGGGCCTTAAAGAGGGAGGCTCCTTCCTCCTGAACACCCAGTGGACCACCCTGGAGGATCTTGAGAAACACCTTCCCGCAAAGGTGAAGAGATACCTTGCCGGCAAGAACATCAACTTCTACGTCCTTAACGGCACAGACATCGCAGAGGAGATCGGGCTCGGCAACAGGATCAACATGATAATGCAGTCCGCCTTCTTCAAGCTGGCCGACGTCATTCCCATGGACGACGCAGTGAAGTACATGAAGGAGGCCATCGAGACAACCTACGGCAGAAGGGGCGAGAAGGTCGTCCAGATGAACTACAAGGCCGTGGACGCAGGAATCGACGCCCTTAAAAAGATCGAAGTCCCCGCGGATTGGGTCAACGCCGATACCGACCCCGTGCTTCTGAGCGGCCTTCCCGACGAGATTCCCGAGTTCGTCAAAGAAGTCTGCATGACCATCAACGCCCAGCAGGGGGACAAGCTTCCCGTAAGCGCCTTCCTCGGCAGGGAGGACGGCCACTTCCCGTCAGGCACCGCCGCCTATGAGAAGAGGGGCGTTGCGGTAAACGTGCCCGAATGGGACGGCGTAAAGTGCATCCAGTGCAACCAGTGCTCCATGGTCTGCCCCCACGCTGCAATCCGCCCCTTCCTGCTGAACGAGGAAGAGGCGGCGGCCGCCCCCGAAGGGTTCGGCGCCGTGGATGTAAAGGGCAAGGAGTTCCCCGGCTACAAGTACAAGATGCAGGTGGACATCCTCGACTGCCTGGGCTGCGGCAACTGCGCCGACATCTGCCCGGTGAGCTGCCTTGAAATGAAGCCCATCGCCACCCAGGAGAGCGAAGTACCCAACTGGAAGTACGCCCTTACCGTAACCGACAAGTCCGCCGAGGCTAACAAGTTCACCGTCAAGGGGAGCCAGTTCTTCCAGCCCCTCCTTGAGTTCTCGGGCGCATGCTCGGGCTGCGGCGAAACTCCCTATGTAAAGCTTGTCACCCAGCTCTTCGGCGACAGGATGATAGTGGCAAACGCCACGGGCTGTTCCTCCATCTGGGGCGGTTCGGCGCCCAGTATGCCCTACACATCAAACCAGAAGGGACAGGGACCTGCCTGGGCCAACTCCCTATTCGAGGACAACGCCGAGTACGGCTACGGCATGAAGCTCTCCCTCAACGTAACGATAGAGTACATCGCCGACGCCATGAAGGCCCTGGTGGAGATGGACATCCCCGCCGACATGAAGGAAGCTTTCAACGAGTGGCTGGAGTCCATGGACGACGGCGAAAAATCCAAGGTTGCGGCAGAAAAAGTCCTGGCCGTCCTTGACAGGGATATCGGCGAGGAGGGCAACAAGCTCCTCTGCGAAATCGCCTGCAGAAAGGATTACCTGGTCAAGAAGTCAGTCTGGATCTTCGGAGGGGACGGCTGGGCCTACGACATCGGCTTCGGCGGTCTGGACCATGTCCTTGCCTCCGGCGAAGACGTAAACGTCCTGGTAATGGACACGGAAGTATACTCCAACACCGGCGGGCAGTCGTCGAAATCCACGCCCACAGCGGCCATTGCCAAGTTTGCGGCCGCCGGCAAGAGGGTTAAGAAGAAGGACCTGGGCAGAATTGCCATGACTTACGGCTACGTCTATGTGGCCCAGTTGGGTATGGGAGCCGACAAGAACCAGCTCATGCGGGCCCTGAAAGAGGCAGAGGCCTACAAAGGCCCGTCCCTGGTCATAGCCTACTCGCCCTGCATTGCCCACGGCATCGGCGCGGGCATGGGCAAGACCCAGGATCAGACAAAGAAGGCCGTCGAGGCCGGATACTGGCACCTCTACAGGTATAACCCCGACCTTGCCCTTGAAGGCAAGAACCCCTTCACCCTTGATTCGAAGGAGCCCAAGGCGGACTTCAAGGAGTTCCTGAACAGCGAAGTACGCTACGCCTCCCTCAAAAACGAGTTCCCCGAGGTGGCTGAGGAGCTCTTCGACAAGGCTGCCAGGGACGCCAAGGAGAGGTACGAAATCTACAAGGCCCTTGCTGAAATGGGCAAACAGCCTGTAAAGGCAGAAGCGTAAAATCACCTCAAAGCGGCCGGGCTATTAGCCCGGCTGCTTTTTAAAATGTCATTTTGCAGCGGCATAAATCAATAGTTACTGCGGAGCTGTAGTTGACCGTCTGCCATAAGGGGTTCAACGGCAGTTTTAAATGTTTACAGTCTTTTCCGACATAGCCAATCAGACTTGACACGGCAAGGACTTGTCGGTAGAATATCTAGTGCAAAACGGGACGTAGCGCAGCCTGGCTAGCGTACCTGCATGGGGTGCAGGTGGTCGGAGGTTCGAATCCTCTCGTCCCGACCAGATATCTAAAGCGGGGTATATACCCCGCTTTTTTGTATTTCGGGAGGAAAAGGTAGTGGGGACTGAGAGGGTATTTCGTCATAAAAAAAGCCTGGGTCAAAATTTCCTTGCCGACGAGCGCGTTCTTGAAAAGATAGCCGAAAGGGCCGCTATCAGGCCCAGTGACGTCATCCTTGAGATCGGGCCGGGCAAGGGGGTTCTTACCAGAAAACTGCTGACCTCCGGATGCTCTTTTCTTCACAGCGTGGAGATCGACCGGGATCTGGGCCCCTTCCTTGAGGACCTGGAAAATGGAGAAAAGAACCGCTTCTGGCTTCACTGGGGGGACGCCATGGAGATGAACTTTACCGGGCTTTCTCCCGCGCCGTCTAAAGTGGTGGCCAATATCCCCTACCACATTACCACGCACCTTATATGGAAACTTCTTGAGACCGTCCCGTCAGCGGACTATCTGCTGCTAATGGTTCAAAAGGAAGCGGCCGCCAGAATCGGCGCGCCCGCCGGAACAAAGGACAGAGGGCCCCTGGGAGCCACGCTGGAGGCTATGGGAAGCGCTAAGATACTTTTCACCGTACCCGCAGGGGCGTTCAGGCCTGCGCCGGCGGTGGACTCCTGCCTGTTTGAAATTCACCTTGTAAAGAGGAGAGGTTTGGC
This sequence comes from Synergistaceae bacterium, assembly GCA_012519165.1. Classification (GTDB taxonomy): domain Bacteria; phylum Synergistota; class Synergistia; order Synergistales; family Aminobacteriaceae; genus Aminivibrio. The sequence goes on along the minus strand of JAAYQT010000033.1, from coordinate 3,183 downwards.
CCGCAACAGCCTCTGGAGGGATATGCTGAAATACGGATTTGGCCGGAGACGGAAAAAGGCGCTCGGCAACCTGGCGGCCTCCCTGCCCCGGGCGCCGTGGCGGGAGCTTTTTGTAAAAAATCAAATTGACGAAAATTCCAGGGCTGAAGCCCTTTCGTCTGACGAATGGCTCGCTCTCATGGAAGGGGCGGAAAAAAGCATGGCCTCCCCCCCGGAACCGGGGGAAGAGGCCACGGAAAAACTAAAAGTCCAGTCTATTCAACCTTATCCTTGAGAGCCTTTCCGGGCCTGAAAACAGGGACCTTCTTCGCAGGGATCTTGATGACTTTCTTGGGATCCTGCGGGTTGCGTCCTTCCCGGGCAGCTCTTTCCCTGACTTCGAAAGTTCCGAAGCCGACCAGCTGCACCTTCTCCCCTTTAGCCAGGGAATTTTCGATGGCCTCGAAAACCGCCCCGACTGCGGCGCCTGAAGCTTTTTTATTCAGCCCGGTCGCCTTCGCCACTTCCGTAATTAATTCCGCCTTGGTCACTTTTTTACTACCTCCTCTTGATGTATTGAGTTCCTCGTTCGATAAAATCAATGCCCATGAAGGCGCAGCTTCCATCTCGACCATTATTACCAGTAAGTTCAGCTAAGGTCAAGTAAAATCTTCAATTTCCCTTTTTTCCCCGCCAAAAAATGCGAATTGGAGACCCTTCGAACTCCCCAAGGGCCCTGAGCTCATTTTCAATGTGGTTTTGAAAGGATTTTTCGGCCAGGTCGGGGGCGTTTACAAAAAACACAAAAGTGGGAGGCTCCACCCGGGTCTGGGTGCAGTAGAATATTTTAAACGCCCTGCCCCTGCCGTCGGTGGGCAGCCTGCTGAAGGCCAGAATATCCCGGATAAGCCTGTTCAGGAGGTTGGTCCCGATTCTCCTCTTGCGGTTTTCCGCTACTTTAAGAACGGTCTCAGAGATTTTCCCAAGCCCCCTGCCCGTAAGGGCGGACAGGAAGAGAAAGGGGGCGTGGGAGATAAAGGGCATTTCATCCCTGATTTTTTTATGAAGTACGTCGCCCTGCTCGTTTTTCCTGTCAAGAAGATCCCACTTGTTGAGGACCAGGACTATTCCCTTTCCCCTTTCAATTATTTCTCCGGCCAGCTTTTTATCCTGGTCGGTGCACGGTTCTGAGGCGTCCATCACCAGCAGGGCAATATCGCACCTGTCGATGGCCTGGATGGTCCTTACGTAGGAGTAGTACTCAATGTCGCCCTCCATCCGGCTCTTTCGCCTGAGGCCCGCAGTATCGATGAGGCGGAAATTGACGCCGTCAATGTCCACAACGGTATCCACCGTGTCCCTGGTGGTACCGGGAATATCGCTGACCAGCGCCCTCTCGGCGCCTGCGATGCGGTTCATTATGCTTGACTTGCCCACGTTGGGCCTTCCCACAATGGCAAGGCGGATCTCGTCGACGGCCTCCGGTTCGGGCTCCTCGGGGGGCAGTCTTTCGACTATCATGTCGAGCAGGTCGTAGGTATTGCGCTTGTGTTCCGCGCTTACCCCGATGACCTCTTCGAAGCCCAGGGAGTAGGCGTCAAATACCCGGTCCTCGTGCAGTCCGTCGTCTATCTTGTTGGCGGCTACCAGCACGGGCTTCCCCGACTTTCTGAGCATGTCCGCCACATCCTCGTCCATCCAGGTGGGGCCTTCCCTGCCGTCTATGACAAAAACGACCAGGTCGCTCTCGGCCAGGGCCGCCCTTACCTGCTGTCTTATCCCTTTGAAAAAAGTATCGTCGTCCTTTTCAACAAAGCCGCCCGTATCGACGAGGTAAAACTTTCTGTCCTTCCACTCCACTTCGCCGTAGAGCCTGTCCCTGGTGACGCCGGGCATATCGTCCACAATGGCTTCCCTACGGCCTATAAGCCTGTTGAATAGGGACGATTTTCCAACGTTTGGCCTTCCGATGATTGACACAACTGGCATTGATTATTTTCCTCCCAGAGGTTTCAGTCTATCCAGACGGTAATCCCGGGAAAACCGGCCCTGGAATTCTTAATTGAGAAATACGGGTCAAGAATTTTTCCGACCCTGGCCGGCGACCGGGCCTCAACCCATACCGTCCCGGGCGGGTCGCCGGGATCCATGACCGCAAGCCTTGACGCCTCCAGCTTCGCCATTATACTATCTTTAACGGCCCCGGAAGAAGATGTTATTTCAACAAGGAAAGAATAGGGCGGCAGGCCAAGCTCCTTCCGCTCTCTAAGTTCATCCTCCCAAAAGCGGTCCCAGCCCGCCACAAGCCCTTTCTGCCAGCCTGAACCGGGGCGCCTGCTCTGTAGCAGTACTACTCTGCCGCCCCGGCCGCTGCCTCGCCAGATGGATTCCCAGACCATGGAGAAGGCGGTAAATTTTGCCTGGAAGGCCACGTTCCTTACCTCGCTGTCCGCGTCTATCCAGGCGGCAAAGCCGACGTCCGCCCTGTCGCACAGGGCAAGGGAAGATCTGGTGCCTAAAACCAGCCCGCCCCCTTCAAGGTCTTTTATCACCGTCTGATACTCTTTCTTGCCCCACGACTTCGAGCCGTCCCAAATAAAAAGGGGTTTATTTTCCGGCAGGGAGGCTCTTGCCACGGGATAGAGGGCCTCCAGACCCGGCCGCCTGCCTTTAAGAAGGGCGCCCCTGCAGACCGGGCACACTTCGGGAAGGGGCCGGGTTTTGCCGCATGCCACGCACTGTAAAACCCCCTTTTCATCCCTCCAGGCCATTATCCGTCCGCAGGCCGGGCACAAAACCGGGCTGCCGCAGTCCTCGCATGCAGCCTCCCCCGCGTACCCCTTCCGGTCAAGGAGCCAGAGGGCAACCCTGCCTTCTGACACCGTCCTTGCGGTCTCCCTGAAAAGGGGCGCGGAGAGGCGCAGGGTATCGGTCAAGCCCCTGTATTCGGGCGAGAAACCCTGTTTAAGGTCCACAAACATCACAGTGTCCCGGGGCGGCCTGCACCCGCACCGGGGAGCGCTCCTTATGTAAACTCTGGAGGAAGGCAGCCTTCCGGAGAGGGTGAGGCGCGCGCCCTCCAGGACTGCCTTTCTGGCGGCAACGGTCCTGACGTTCAGGAAGGGCCGCCTGTAGGTCCTGTAGGCGCCGCTGCTCTCCTCGTCCACGATGATGACGCCGACCCCGGCCAGGGGCGCAAATACG
>JAAYQT010000317.1 GCA_012519165.1 Synergistaceae bacterium | reverse complement strand
GCCGGAATGCCCCCTGATGAGGCTGTTGGTCCTTAGCAGCAGCATAGCCCTGGTAATATCCTCAGGAAACGGCGCGCCCATGCCGCATGCGTGACTCTTTATAAGGTTTTCCTGGAGCTGCCTCCTGTCTTTTCTTGAAATGCTGACGGAGGCAAGGTCGCCGAAGCCCGTGTTTATTCCGTATACCGGATCGTCCGAGTTCTCCCACTCCCTTACTGCGGCCTCCGAAGCTTCTGCTCTTTTGACTGCCTCTTCATCCAACTGGACTTTCCATCCCTCCCGGGCTACCCTGGCCACATCATCCAGGCTGAGGGAAAGACCGTCCAGACAGATGATCCCGTTTTTATATCCCGTACTCAAGCTACCCGCTCCCCCTTCTTGTAGACTTCGTCCACCGGGGAAACCCCGGCGTGGTAGGCAATAATGGCAGGCGTTTCGCCGTCGAGGACTAGGAAATCGGCATTCTTGCCCCTCTCAAGCGTTCCGCACCGGTCTCCGGCGCCTATGGCGCAGGCGCTGTTCTTTGTGGCGGCTACCAACGCCTCTTCTACGGTAAGCCCCATGGCCATTACTCCGAGGCCGAAGACAAACGGCATGGACTCGGTGAAAGACGACCCGGGGTTGCAGTCCGTGGCCAGCGCTGCGGGAACCCCGAGGTCGATCATGGCCCGGGCCCTGGCGTAGGGTTTCCTTAAGCTGTAGGCGGTAGCAGGGAGCAGGATTGCGGTAACCCCCGCGCCCGCCATTGCGGCCAGGCCCTCGTCGCTTGCCGCCAAAAGGTGTTCGGCGGAAACGGCCCCCACTCTGGCGGCCAGGGCTGCTCCGCCGGTATCGTGGACTTCGTCCGCGTGGACCTTTAGGCCAAAACCGAGCTTCCCGGCTTCAGTAAGTATTCTCTCCGTGTGGGCGACGGAGAAGACTCCCTCCTCGCAGAAGACATCGCAAAAGGCTGCAATACCCTGCTTCTTCGCCGCAGGGAGCATCTCGTTTACTATGAGGTCGACGAATTCCTCCGGCCTTCCCTTGTATTCCTCCGGGACGGCGTGGGCGCCCATGAAGGTGGGGACCACGTCCAGCGGGCTCTCAAGCCCTACCTGCCGGATGACGGACAACATCTTCAGCTCCGTCTCCGTATCCAGCCCGTAGCCGCTCTTTATCTCCAGGGTGGTGGTTCCCATGGAGAGGGCGGATAGAGCAAGGGAGAGGGTATTTTCAAAGAGGTCGTCGTCGGATGCCTCCTTCACAGCCCTTACGGAGGACAGGATGCCGCCGCCCTTTTGCAGTATTTCAAGATAGGGCGTCCCTGCGAGCCGAAGGGAGAACTCCCCCTCCCTTCTGCGGGCGAAGCACATATGGGTGTGGGGGTCTACGAAGCCGGGGATGACGCACCGTCCGTCGCAGTCTATCTCTTCGTCAAACTCCAGGCTAGCGGCCTTTTTCTCAATTTCGGCCCATGGACCTATGTCCTCCACGAGGCCGTTTTTTATAATCATGGCTCCGTCGGGGTAAAACCGAACCGAGCCCTGCGCCTCCCCCGACGACGGAGAAGAACCCTCGGCCGTGTAGATACGGGCGTTTCTTACCAGTTTTGCGATCATTCGTCCTCACCGCCCATTCCAAGCAGCTTGAGTTCAAGAACCTGGTCGGGGTCGAAATCTTTCACCTGGAGGTAGTAGGCGGCGCTGTACAGCAAGGCCTGGGCGGGGATCATGCCG
>JAAYQT010000316.1 GCA_012519165.1 Synergistaceae bacterium | reverse complement strand
TCCACCAGGTTACGTTGTCGTCGCCGCCCTTCAGATGCACCACATGGGTGTCGTCGCCCCGGGGCGCCTCGATGGAGGCCATGCCCGTTCCCTCCGCCTTCTTGAGATAGGCAAGAACTTTGTTGAGGTTTTTCTCCCAGGCAATTTCTCCCTCTGGAAGACCTTCCATAATTTTTTCGATGATATCCAGGGACTGATAGACCTCGTGAACCCTGACGAGGAAGCGATCAAATACGTCTCCGTAGACCTCCCCGTAGTAGTCCTGGGGCACAACTGCCCTTACGGGGATGTCGGCGTAGGCCTCGTAGGGAGAGCTCTCCCGGAGGTCGCATCTCACACCGCTGGCCCTTGCAGTGGGCCCTACTGCGGAGTGCTGCAGCGCCTCCTCGTAAGTAAGGGTTCCCACATTTCTTAAGCGCGCCTTGACGATATGGTCCGCCGTGACTACGTCGTAGAAGGGCGAAAATTCCTGCTTGTAGTATTTGACCATCTCTCTGACGGCCTTTGCCAGTTCGGGGGTAAAATCCCACCGGACGCCGCCCACTGTGGCCACGCCGTAGTTAACCCTGTTGCCCGAAAGAACCTCCAGAACGTCCATGACCTTCTCGCGGAGAACCATTCCCAGGTGGAAAGCCGAGTCGAAGCCGATGGTATAGCAGGCCACGCCCGCCCAGAGCATGTGGGAGTGAAGCCTCTCCAGTTCCAGCACGAGGGACCTTATATACTGAGCCCTCGGCGGCACAGGGATGGATGCAGCGTCCTCCACCGCCCTCAGGAAAGTGATAACGTGGGCGAAGGAGCATATTCCGCAGATGCGCTCCGACAGGTAGATGACCTGGATGGGATTGCGGTCCCGGGCCATGAACTCTATTCCCCGGTGAATTGCGCCGGGCCGCACCGTGGCCCCGACAATTTTTTCCCCCTCCAGGTCCAGCCAGGCGGTGATGGGCTCCTTGAGCCCAACGTGGACCGGACCTATGGGTACCTTGTATTTTTTCTCCATTTAACGCTCCTCCTAGGAAAGCTCCCGCACGTCTTCTGCGGAAGGCCCGGCCTCGTCCCTGCGCCAGGGCTTGACGGACTCGTCCCACTCCTCGGGGAGGAAGACAAGGGCCTTGTTGGGCAGTCCGTCAAAGTCCACCCCGAACATCTCCCTGGTCTCCCTCTCGCTGTACTCCACTCCCGGAATCCGGGAGAAGAGGGAGGGCATGACCAGGTCTTTTTTGTCCACATCCACCGAAACGGAGATTCCTATGCGCTTCCCTCTTCCGGCAGCCTGGAAGATGGTAAACAGGTAGTGGAGAGAGACAGCCTCGCCCTCATCGTTCCCCGAGATGATATGGAACTGGGGAAAGTCGAATTCGGCCAGCACGTCGACGAATTCATTCAGGCGCTCCCGGTCGGTCTTTGTCCAGATGTCCCGGTAGCCGACTGAATCATCCTTGCCGGCTTTCCGCTCCCGGATTTCAAGCGGCATATCCTCGCCGAAGACCTCCTTCAGGCGGGCGGCCACTTCCTCCGGCGTTTTTGCTGATCTTGCGTTATCCGCAGGATTTTTAAAAAATATCATTATTGAACTTCACCGACCTTCCGGGACTCGCCTCTCAGCGTCTCCAGCTTCAATACCGCCTTGGCGACTCCTTCGATGATGGCCTCCGGGCGGGGCGGACAGCCGTGGACATAGACGTCCACGGGGATAATCCGGTCCACGGGGCCGTCAAGGTTGTATGATTTGTAGAAAACATCTCCAGAAGCCCCGCAGTTGCCCACGCATACCACTGCTTTCGGGTCCGGCATCTGGTTGTAAATCCTCAGCAGTTTTTTTGTCATGAACTTCGTCACGGGGCCGGTAACAATCAAAACATCCGCATGGCGGGGCGTTCCCACCAGCTTCATGCCCAAACGCTCAATATCGTACCTGGGGCTGATGGTGGCTACTATTTCTATGTCGCAGCCGTTGCACGACCCGGAGTTGCAGGTGGTCACCCACAGGGACTTTGGAAAAACTTCCATATACTTCTCTAGTTTGATCATGGGGAGCCCTCCTACACGAGCAGAATGATCGCCGCCATGAATGCGACCACCACGACATAATAGCCGAGGATATCCGAAGCGACGCCGGTGTGCATTCCAACGAGCCTGTCATAAAAAGGCTCAAGGGCCTTCCGGAAACCCCAGTAGGCGGATGAGGCCGGTACCGTCAGCCCCTCCCCGTCCTCGGGGGTCTCGTTTCCCGACCAGTAGATTTCGTCCTGCTCGGTCCCCTTTTTATAGTCCTGCCTGCCCTGGTATCTGAGCCAAAGGACGTAGGCGGCCGCCACTATGAAGAAGATGATCCATGCGCCTACATCCCAGTAGCCGAATCCGGTAAATACCTTGCCCATTACATCCCACCTCCCATGATGGCGCCGATGTATCCGCTCTGGTCAACAAGGGCCCTTGCCGCAGGCTCGGCGACATTAGAAAGGGACCAGGAGGGGAAGAGGGTTAGGCCGAGCACCACCACGGTGAGCACTGCCATTCCCGCAAGCATGGCGGGGGGAACCTCCCGGACGCCTGCAAGGACGCCCTTCTCAGGCCCGAGGAACGCCGTCTGGAAGACCTTCACGAAGGAGGCAAGGGTAAGCACCGATGTAACCAGGGCAACCACCGCCAGGAAGGGGTGAACGGCAAAGGACGACTCGTAGATAAGCAGCTTGGAGACAAACCCGTTAAAGGGCGGAAGGCCGGATATAGCGGCGGATGCAATAAGGAACATAACCGCCGTGTAGGGCATCTTCCTGGCCAGGCCGCCCATGTCGTTCAGGTCCCTCTTTCCCGTGGCGTAGTAGACGGCGCCGGCAGCAAGGAAGAGAAGGGCCTTGTACATGGTGTAGTTGAAGGCGTGGAAAAGCCCGCCTGTGACGGCCGTCATGCCGAACTCGGCCATAGCCCTCGGGTCGCCCAGGACCAGCAGGCCGACTCCGAGGCCCAGGAGCATGTAACCCACCTGGGAGACCGAATGGTAGCCTATGAGCCGCTTCATATCGTGCTGCACCACCGCCATGGCCACGCCGAAGAACATGGAGGCCAGGCCGAAGACTATGATCATCCACGGAATGAAGGCGCTGCCGATGGCAATTCCGTACACCGAGAAGCACACCCTGGCAAGGCCGTAAAGGGAAGCCTGGCTTACGGCAACCAGGAGGCAGGTTACCCCCGTGGGCGCTTCGGCGTATCCGTCGGGAAGCCACATGTGCATGGGGAAGGCGCCGCACTTCATGGCAAGGGAGCCCACCAGGAATACCAGGGCAAGTTTTTCCATGGTTCCCATCTGCAGGGCGCTCCCTATAGCGGCCATGTTAAGCATGTTGTACCTGCCATAGAGGCAGCCCGCGGCCACCAGGATGAACATGGAGCCCACCTGGGAAATCAGGGCGTACTTAAAGCTCGCCTCCACCGCCGCAGGCCTGTCCCTCCAGAAGGCTATAAGGCCGAAGGATGCGATGGACGAGACCTCGATGAAGACAAAGAAGTTGAAGATGTCACCGGTGATCATCATCCCAAGCATTCCTGCGGTAAGAAGAAGGTAGAGGGAGGCAAAGCGGCTCAGCCCCGTGAACCTTGACATGTAATTAAGGGAAAACAGGGCGCCTGCAAAGGATGCAATGGCCCCGCAGAGGGCCATAAAGGCGCTGAGCGCGTCCACTTCAAGGATAATCCTCACCGGGACGGCCATGCCCGAGGGAAGGGAGAGCCTGGAGCCCTCGCCGCCCATTACGTAATACTGAATGCCCTCCGCCAGAACGGTGCGCCAGAGAAAAAAGGCCACCAGCAGCGTGAGGAAGGAAATGGCCATAAACATCGCGTTGCGGACTGTCTTTCCTCCCAGGGAGCACAGGGGCGCAAGGAAGGCTCCGAGGAGAGGAAGGGCAAGCAGCAGCGCGGGAAGGTGTTCGTTCCAGTTCATCCTCTCAACCTCCGGACCTCATCCACGTCAATAGTTCCGTAATGGCGCCACACGTGCATGATAAGGGACAGGAGCAGCGCCGTGACCGCCAGGGCTATGACTATGGCGGTGAGGGTCATGGCCTGGGGGGTCGGAAGAACCATCACTTCTCCCTCGCCGGCAAGAAAGTGAATGGGGACGGAACCGCCCGCCCTGTAGCCCAGGGACACGAGGAAAAGGTTTACGGAACTCCCAAGAATAGTGACGGCAATGGCTATTTTGATGAGGTTTCTTGACATAAAAATCCCCACCAGGGCCATCATAAACAGAACCCCTACCACAAAAAACGGAGCGTTACCTATCATGGCCAATCTCCTCCTCGGGCAGGCTGGGTCCTGCAAACTGCCTGATGCCCCTGAACATGGCAATTATCACCAGGGAGAGGGCGCCGGTTACTTCAATTCCCACAGCAATGGACATGAAAACCGTAGTTCCCGCCGGGGAAATGAGGCTCATAATCCCGGTGCGCTCAGCCCCAAGGGGCGAGGCCAGAAAGTTGTAGAAAAAAGAATTTCCTATGCCGAGAAGGGCAAGGACGAAGAAGCATATAAGCCCAAGCTCTTCAAAAAGAAATTCGTAAATTTTCTCGTTTACCCAGGAGAGTACCTTTTTCCCGCCGTAAGCCACAAGAAGAAAGGCCAGGAACGTGGCGATGATGGCTCCGCCCTGGAAGCCGCCCCCGGGGGTCATGTACCCGTGAATAACGATATTTACGCCAAAGACGATCATGAACCAGGCGAAAAAGTCGCACCCGGTTCTTACAACCACTGAAAGAGGTCTCAACGCCTGCCCCTCCCTTCCCTGAATAGAGCGCCCACCGCGCAGACCGCCGTAAAGAGCACTGCGGCCTCGCCGATGGTATCGAAGCCTCTGTAGTCAAAAACAATGGAGGTGACTATATTCTGGGTAGAAAGGGACTTGTATGAATTTGCCAGAAAGTAGTCGTCCATAAGAGCCGTTCCCGGATCGCCGTAAGGGTGGACGTTGTCCAGTGCGCCGCACACAAGAGCGCCCAGAACTATTGCCGAGACGATGAAAATATACTTTTTCATTTAGGTCCCCCTCCCTGCCTTCTCTTAACGCCGCTGCAAGCCCTGACCGCAATGATGTATATGGCGGTACTCAGGCCTGCTCCGATGGCGGCCTCCGCAATGGCTACGTCGGGCGCCTGAAGCATGTAGAACTCCAGGGCCGCCATAAGGCTGAAGACTGCCAGGGAGATTACGGAAGAGATAAGGTCCTTAAACCACAGCGCAAAAAAGGCGGAAATCAAAAGCAGCATAAGGACAATAAGCTGCACAAATCCGTTCATACCTGCGCCCCCTCCCTCTTGGCCCTGACCTCGTCAAACTCCTCAAGCCTGTCCACAACGGCTCTGGCCGGCATAAGACCGCTTCTGTGAGCCGCCCGGGCCAGGGCATGAGCGCCGGTGGCGTTGGTAACAAGCAGCACAAAGGCGGCTATGGCGCTGTGGATAATTAAAACGCCAAAGCGGGCCTCTCCGGTCATGACAAGCCGCCCCAGCGCATAGGCCACCACGGCAAACATGGAAAAAAGAGTGCCGAAGGTGGTGCACTTGGTAGCGCCGTGAAGCCTTGTGTAAACGTCCGGAAACCTGTAGAGGGATATAGCCCCCAGCAGGTTAAAGGCAAGACCTATGAGGACAAAGATGGCTACGAAAATAAACACCCCTCTTACACCTCCCCCTCAATAAACCTGGCGATGAACATGGTGCCGACAAAGGAAAGAGCGGCGTAAACAATGGCTATGTCCACCATTACCACCGAGTCGTACACGGCGGCCAGCATCATCATCAGGCTTATGACGAAGGTATTCATGGTGTCGAGGGCAACGGCCCTGTCCGGCACGGTGGGACCGGCCGCAAGACGGCCTACGACACCGATGGCCAGAACGGCTACCACCGCCGCCGCAAAAATAAAGATCATGATACTCACTCCGCCAACCTCCTCGCCCAATCGCCGAATGATCCGTAGAGCTGTTCTTCCGACGGGTCTTCATCTTCCACATAAATCCAGTGGATGAAGAAGGTTCCGTCGTCGTCAACGTCTACGGTGAGCGTCCCGGGGGTAAGTGTGATGGAATCCGCCAGCAGCGTCCTGGCGATATCGGTCCTGAGCCCCGGATTAATCTTGACTATCCCGGGCCTGATCTCCCCCGTAATTACCCTCTTCGCCACGTCGATATTGGCCTTGGCCAGACCTACGGCGAAGGGACCGAACAGGTAGTGGAGGAAATCCACCACTCTCTTCGGATCAAGCCTCCCGGATCTGACTGCTCTTTCCCTGTTCCAGGTGCGGAAGGCAACCGTTACCACCGACGCCACTCCAAGGGCGATCAGGATTTCGATCAGCGGTATGCCTCCACCGGACCAGACAAGGAGAAGATACATCAGAAAGGAGACTACAAAAATGAACACATGCTCCACCTCCCGTCCCAAATTGGATGTAACTATTTGAAGGCGCAGTCCCACCCCCTAAAAAAATTACACCTGATACATTTTACTACGGTTTCCATCATTGTAAATGAAAGTTAATGCCTTCACTAAAGTTGAGCCTCTTTGACGTAAATTTTTCAATCCTGAAAAATCCTCAGCTTCGGCCGGGAGAGTACGGCCCGGATTGAGTACAAAGGTGGTATACTATGTTTCTAACTGGAATAGGAGAGATTGGATTGGAACTTAACAGCGGCAAAAAAACCATCATAGCCGATGTCAGCCTCATGCTGGTGGCCCTCTTCTGGGGGCTTGGCTTTGTGGCCATGAAGGACGCCCTTGAAAGCTACTCCCCCTTCTGGCTGCTGACCGTAAGATTTTCTTCCGCCGGGGCCCTCATGGCCCTTATCTTCCGGAAAAGGCTGGCGAGGCTGACGACGGGGGATTTAAAAGCGGGGATTTTTGTGGGCGTCTTTTTATTCCTGGGGTTTGCCACCCAGACGGTGGGCCTTAAGTACACCACTCCCGGAAAGCAGGCCTTCCTCACGGCCACCTACGTGGTCATAGTGCCGTTTTTGTCCTGGGCATTCAGAAAAAAATCCCCGGGCGCTCTCTCCTTCATCGCCTCGGGAATTTGTCTTTACGGCATGGCCATGCTTACGCTGCAGGAGGGTC
>JAAYQT010000315.1 GCA_012519165.1 Synergistaceae bacterium | reverse complement strand
GAACAGGAAAAACTCCCTGTCTTTATCTGTAAGCAGGTTCGCCGACCTGCGGACAAGTCTGTCCAGCTCTGCTGACGACGCTCTTTCCCCTCTCCACTTGCACTCGCCGAAAAGGGCCCCATTCTCCCCGGCGCCCACAATATCAATCTCCTCCTGCTGCTTTGTCGCCGGGTTTGTCCCCCACCACCTGGAAAAGTTTGTGTAAATATCTCCGAGGGATCTTTTTCTGTTTCTGCGCACCAGGTACTGGCGGCAGATTTCCTCGAACACCGGACCGAAGTACTCGCTGTAATTTGGCGCTATGAGCATGTCGTAGGCTTCGGAGGGCATTCCCATCCCGATCATGGGCAGCGCCGCCGGAATGAAACGGTGCCAGAATCTGAAGAGGTGGTCCTTCACTCGGTAGACAACCCTCCTGGGGGACTTGTCGCCGAATGGCCGCTCCTTTTCAATTATGTCCAGGTCCGCCAAAGCCCGGATGTAGTTGGCAGCGCTTCCGGAGGGCATTCCCACCCTGTCGGAAATTTCCGACTGCCGGCTTGCCCCTCCTGCGACCGCCCTGATGACAGAGTTGTAGACAGCCGGCTCCCGCATCTCCTGTTTCATGAGGTTGGCGGGCTCCTCATACAGTACCCCCGAGCCGGTAAGGAACTCCTCCACCACCGCCTCCCGGAAACTGTCGTGGCGGGCGGCGGCCAGAAGGTACTGGGGGATTCCTCCCGTTATTCCGTAGGCCATCAGCCTCTCCGCCTCCTCCCATCCGGGGAGAAATTTTATACTGTCGAAACAGTCCAGGGGCTGAATTTTCAGCTGGGCGGTCCGCCTTCCGTAGAGGGGGCTCTTGTAGTTTAATACTTCATTTTCCATAAAACTCATGGAAGAACCGCAAAGGACGAGGAACAGGCTGCCGTCAGAAAAGTAATGGTCAATTGCCCTCTGCAGAATGGACGGCAGGGCGCTGTTTGCCCCCGCCAGGTAAGGGTACTCGTCGATGGCCAGAATCAGCCGCTCCGTGCGGGCAAAGTCGGCGGCATAGCGGAAGGCCGAATCCCAGGAGTCGAAGGAGTCGATGTAGGAGGACGCCTCCCCCGGAAGAGCCTCCAGCAGCGCCCTTGAAAAAAGGCGCAGGGCCTCGCCGTCGTTTTGCTCAATGGCCGTGTAGAAGACGCACTTTTTTCCGGCGCAGAACTCCTGCAGAAGCCTGGTCTTTCCCACCCGCCGCCTGCCGTATATTACCGGCATCTGAAAACCGGGCTCCTTATAAAGGGCTTCAAGCTTTGCCATTTCAGCCTCACGTCCAATGAACACTGCGACACCCCCTTTACCTAATGTCATTTAGCCTAATTTGGATTAGGCTAAATCTAATTCGGCATCAAAATAATAATGTCAATCTGCCCTGCCGTCAACTTTTCTTCGGGCTATATCCGGCAGTCTCCCCCGTCACAGCCGGCCTGCCGGTCTTTGTGCCAAGTCGAAGCGATGTGCAGTTTCCTCAAAACTTGGACAGGATGAAGGCCGTCAGCTTTTATCCCTGTATACCTCGCCCCGCCCGGCAAATTCGAGGGCGAGGATCAGCAACCTCTCGTCGACAAACTGAACGATAAGCCTCCAGTCGCCTATTCTGTACCTCCACAAACCCTTCAGGCCCCCGGCAAGGGGGCGGCCGTACTTTCTCGGGTCGGTTGTACCTGCCAGGTGGGTTTTTATGTAGCTGTCTAGGAGCAATCTAACCTGCCTGTCGAGTTTTTTAATTCGGCGGGCCAGGCTTCTGTCAATTTCCACCCGGTAGCCCCTCATTCAAGCCCCCAGTCTTTTCTGGCCTCTTCGTAAGAAATAAAATCTCCCCGTTCGGCAACTGCCAAATAGGCCTCAAGGGCCTCGCGGTCGTATTCATCCTCAATTCGTTCGAGGGCAGCCTGGCGAATAAACTGGGATACGGTAGTCCCCGTCATCTCCGCATATCTTTTTATGAAGGCTGCGTCCTCTTCCGACATCCTAAGCGTTATTGTGGCCATTTTATCGCCCTCCTGTTTTACATTGTAAAACACATATCCCTTTAGTCAAGGGTAAGAGCTGCCACCTCATGGGGTAAAATACTCACGATGTCTTGACCCGGGAGGTGCCCCCTATGAAGTACGAGATATGGTTTAACTACGGCAGCAACTTTGAAAGCCCCGAAGACGACGAGCTTGACGCCCTCTTTGACGGCAGCGGCGTACGGTGCGCCCGGCTGAAGCTTGAGGGGTGCGGCGGCGGGGTGGACTCCCACGTCCGGGCCCTCCGGGAGGGGATGAAGTACTACATCTGGCAGGTGTACGACGAGTGGGAGGACTCCGACATCGGCGTCCCGGCAGTGAAGGAGGAGCCGGCCTCCCCCATCACCGTGATGAGCGAGATTGAGTACTACTACCACAACCCCGTCTACCCCCTGGAGCGGACCCAGGCGGAGTTCGACAGGCTCTACAGGCTCCTCTTCCCCTCGGGCCGGGTTTACGAGTGCTATAGCTGGTCCGACGACTGGAGCGAACTGTTCGACATGGGCCGGGAGTGGTTCGGCACCGGCTGCTGGAGCGTGTATGACACGACGAGCGGCGTTTTTACCCTCTTTTACGTTACGGACTCGGACTGACGGTGAGGGCCGTCAGCAGTCTTTGCAGTAAAGCTTGGAGGCCTGTTCCGCCGATACGGTTATCCCCCTGATCATGGCCGAACTGAAGCCCTCGTGCTCCATCCTGTTAAGGCCCGATATGGTGCAGCCCTTGGGGGTGGTGACCTTGTCAATTTCGCTTTCGGGGTGGTTGCCGCCCTCCGAGAGAAGGCAGGCCGCGCCTTTGGCGGTCTGGACGGCCATTGCAAGGGCGTTTTTGGCGGACAAGCCGATCTCTATGCCCCCCTGGGAGGCGGTCCGGATGGCCCGCAGAAAGAAGGCAATTCCGCAGGCGCCCAGGGCGGTGGCAGCAATCATGTCCTCCTCGTGAATCCTCAGGGTTTTGCCCACGTCGTTAAAAATAAGCCTCGCCATCTCAAGGGCCCTGTCGTGGGGGCCGTTGGAGGCAATGCAGGTCATGGACTCTCCCACCGCGATGGCGGTATTGGGCATGGCCCGCGCAATGCGCATGGGGCGGCCCAGAAGCTCCTCAATTCTGCCTATGGCAAGGCCCGTTACCACCGAAATTAAAATATGGCGGTCGAAGTCCAGAACGGGGCCTATCTCCTTCAGGACGGAATCCGCCACCCGGGGCTCTACGGTGAGAATTACCACGTCCGCTCCCCTCACCGCCTCCAGGTTGTCGTTTGTTACGGCAAAACCCAGAGCCTTGAAATCATCCAGCAGGTTGACCCGCCTTCTTGCAAGGGTTATATCGGCGGGGGGGAAGGTTTTTCCTCCGGCCAGGCCCCTTGCGATGCTCGTGCCTATGTTTCCGGCGCCCAGGATAGCTATTTTTGTGCTTTTATTCATATTCCCGTACCTCCCGTTAAATTGCGGACATCCTCCGGGAGTTCCGGCGAGCCGTAATTTTTTGTTTTGCAGTATATCAGAAAAGCTTTCCGCAGGGGTAATTGGCTCGGGGCGGGTTTTGCTGATATAATATAAACATTCTATTCATGAAGTTTAACGCTTCAGAAGCCTTTAATTTTCGTCACAAGGAGGGTTCCAAATGAAGAAAGCAGCGTTACTGATCTTTGCTCTTTTGCTCATCGCCCTGCCCGCGTCCGCCCAGCAGACAAACTTTTTTGAGTCGGTCAACTGGATTATCGAGTCTGCAAAACTCCACGACCTTACGCCCGGGAACATGACGATACAGGCCCGCGACGGCGGCGAAATTGACAAGGACGACGCAAAATTCATCGGCCTCCTGGGCGCCAAGCTGAGGATTGCCCGAATCATTAACAGCTTCGGCTACACTTCCGAGGGAAGCAGTACCGCGGATTTGCTGAAGTTTCTTGCAGTCCTGGGCGGCAGCGGCTCCATGGACATGACAAATGCCCCCTTCAACCTGTCCGACTACGTTGTTTTCCAGATTATCCTTCCCCTGAAGCTGGAGCCGGTCATCCGGGAGCTGCCCGTCTACTACGACGCCATTGTCTCCGTCCCCGACTGGCAGGAGAAGCTGGAGGCCATAAGGGAGCTGGGCGATTACGGCAACCTTAACGGCGGCAAGACCTTCTACCTGGCCGGCTTCCCGAAGGTAAACAGGGGCTCCGGCTACACATCCCCTCTCGACGTGGACTTGGTTGACCTCGACACCCTTGCCATCTACGAGGGAGACTCGTCCATCGAGGCGTGGCTCTACTCCTTCTGGATGAGGCGCCACACCGAAGGCTCCATGGAGCTGGTTAAAAAGATACTGGACTGGCTTAACGAAAAGCTGGACGTAGTAGAAAGCGCCGCCGGGTAGGGTAAAACAATAGTTTACGGGCCCTGCACGCAGGGCCCGTTTTTTATTCGAAAAAGCATTGTTTTGTCATCCCGAATGCCCGCAGGGCTGAGGGAGCCGGGGTTTGGGTTTCAATACTACAGCCATGAAACCCGAGTCCCTCCCTCGCTTCGCTCGGTTCGGGACGACATAGGCGAAGCAGGCGGCCCCTACATGGGGGCTGCGTACCTGCACAGGACCATTCCGCCGGGGACGGTAAGTTTTCCGCCCCTGGTAATTACCAGGCGGGCCGTGAGGCTTTCCGCAGCCGGGTTATGGAGGGTGAACTCCAGTCCTTCCCCTCTCTTTATGAGGGCGCCGACGGAGTAGTATTCGGGGTAGAAGTTACCCTCGTCGTCCACGTGCCATACGGACTGCTCGTTCCATTCGGCGGGAAAATCAAGGCGCAGAGTACCCTCCGGCGTAACAAGGGCCACTGCACCCAGGGCGTTTTTCCCCTTCACCTCGAACTCCATGGCGTAAATTTCGGCCTCGAAATCCTCTCCCCCTGCCAGGAGGAAGATGGACTTAAGGGACCGGCCGTACATCTTCTCAAAGGATGCCCTTGCGTCGGCATCAGCAGCGTCTGCGCCCCTGGACAGCCGGATTACCTCCGCCCCGGCAAGGTAGCTCTCTTCGGCAACGAGAGCCTCCACTCCGCCGAAGCTGTCCGACGGTACGGGCAGGGGTCCGTCCTTGACCCGGAAGAGCAGGCCGCCCATACTGTCAAAATTTTGGGCTGTCTCCCTGCCGTTCCAGTCCGGGTCCGCTTTACGGCTGCCTTCAAACTCTATCCGGAAGGGTCCGTTTTCGAGGACGCAGCGGGTGTAGCGGCCCGCATGTTTTTCCAAGAGGGCAAAATCATCCGCCCCTGCCGGGATCAGCAGCCTTCGTCCCCCGGGATCGGCCAGGGCAAACCTGGGCGGAAGGCGGCCCTCGGCCAGGAACTGGCCGTAGACCCAGCCCGTTGTTCCGCCGCCGGTGGTTACCTGGAACCAGGGGTATTTCTCCCCGCCCTTCGGCGGCTCCTTGGCGGTTATTTGCACCAGCTCGCCGCCGGGGAACTGCATCTCCGCCTTGGCGGAGACGGAGGGGCCCGACCGTAGGTTGACGTTTACTCCCTCTATGTAGCCAAAGGAGTCGCCGAAGGCCGGGAAGGCCGGAGAAAGAGCCGGCAGCACAAGGGCGGCCGCAACGGCAATAAGGGCTTTAAGCAGCCTGCCTTTCATTTTGCCTACCTCCCTAGATCCCTAAATTTTTTGAGGTACTCCTTCATCTCCCTGCTGTAGCTCTCCATGGCTGCCATCATGCGGCTCTCCTTGCTTCCCCTGGCGTTGATGTAGGTCCAGTACTGATTTCTGTGAAGGTCCCTGATGTCGGAGGACTCAAAGAACTTTACAAAGGAGTCGTAGACGTCCTTTGCCCCCTTGAGTTCATCCTGGTGGTGCTTGTAGAGCATGATCTCCAGGTCCGCCGCGTCTATCATGGCCTCCCTGAGGCCGAAGGGAAGGAGGAACTTAGTGTCGCTGTTCCCCTGGATGGCGTTCTTCACCTTCTGCCCCTGGTTCCCGCAGCGGTTATTGTACTCTTCGGCGGCACGCATGGCCCTGACGTAATCGTTAAGAATTTTGGGGAACTCCTTAAGCATCCCGTCCACGTACTTGTCCATCATTTCAAGGTCCTTTTTGGTGTTGTACTCAAGATCCAGATAGTCGTTCAGCCAGGGCAGCTTGTAGATGTTGTTGAGCTTCAGCTTTTCCATCTCATTCCGTCGGGGCGGCCACTGCATAAGCTTCTTCATGAACAGCTCCTTCAGCCTGTTGTTGGAGCTCAGCGCCTGGGGGCCCGGCTGGGAGATACGGTTGCGGAGGTCGTCGTAGTCGTGCTTGACCTCCTTAATGGCCCCTGCGCCCTGCCTCTGGTTGTTGGCCATGGCCTTAAACTTTTTCTCGTGTTTGCCCCAGAACTCCAGGGCGTCGTAGAGAACTACCTTTTTGGACCTGAAGGGCTCCCCCATGACCTCCTCGGATTTTATGAAGAAGTCCATTCTGGTGATTATCATGTCGTCATATAGCTTTATAAATTCATCCAGGCCCGTCTCCCTGGAGCCTTTAAGGCTTTGGAAGGACGACATGTGCGACAAAAGTACGGGAGTGTAGCTCTTTGCATCCGAGAAGAAGCGGGCAATGGGGGTGTTCTTGCCTATGGTGTAGGCAAGGTTGTTCCTGAAGACTTCCGTGTTTTTCTTTACTGCCTCCCGGGCCTCCTCGGAGAACTTGCCGAAGGCGCCCTCTTTGATGTATTCGCCCACCGCCAGGGCGCCCGAGGCAAATGCTGCGATCAGGAGCAGGGCTATGGCTATGATTACCGGAATGTTTTTGCGAAATTTCATCTGTGTCGTCTCCTTTCCCTCGCCCGGCCGTCGGGCCGGGGAGATTCGGCAAGGGAGGGGCGGTTAAGCCGCCGAACCTCCAGCGGCCTTCTTACCCCTTCCCTTCATGTAGAGCAGGGCCAAAATAGCAACTACCGCTGCGATAAGACCTCCGGCGAGGAGGGGGCGGAAACGGATCCACGCAATAGCGATAAGCAGCAGGCTCCAGGCAAGGCCAAGCAGGAAGGCCACAAGGCCCGTCCCCGCGCCCACAATGGTCCCCAGCAGGGGGATAAAATCGGCAATCACTGAGAGAGGGGCGAAGACAAGGCTTAGGCCCGCTATAACCAGGATGGTTCCCACTGCCCTTAAAGCCCATGCCATGACTGTATTGGCAGTCTTTGCGTCCTCAAACATGGTCTCGGGGCTCACCGTCCCCATGTCAATTCTGCTGAAGGTGTAGCCGTTAGAGGCCACAAACTGCTCGAAGGTGGAGCCTATCACCCGCGCCACTATGGATATGTCGGCAGGGGGAGTCTCGGTGAAGCTTACCCTCAAGTCCCCCACCCGGGGGCTGTTCGGGTTTCCGCCAAGGTAGATGGTGTTGTCCCGGCTGTGGACGAAGTCCGCCCCCTTGCCCTCGCCCAACAGCTTGGCTATCTCTTCCTTCTTTTCTGCAGAGAGCTCCACGGGAAGGGCGCGGGCGCCGCCTATGCCGTTTACCAGGAAGGAGGGCAGGGTGTAGGCGCCGAAGGTCACCTCGGAGGCCACAATGCTGTCGTCCTCCACCGTGGTCAGGACGGTATTTCTGTTTCTGTACAGCGGGTCCTCAAATACGGATGAGTCTACGGGGCGGTTGCTCCATTTCAGGTCGTAGGTGTAGGTGGTGACGGTCTCCTCGCCGCCTCCCAGTTTTTTGCGGGTCTCGCTCCTGGAGGACTCCACCCACTGGTAGTATTCCACTTTTCTTGCAAGCTAGATGGCCTGTTTTTCCACACCAAAGGAGAGGTCCTGAAGGATTTTTTCAGTTTCAGCCCGTCCGGAGGCGTGCACCAGCTTGCCGTCGAAGGAGGAATCCACCTTTGAAATGTCCTTCATCCGCACCGTGAGCATCTGGGCTTCGCCTATGGCCCCGCCCGTCTTTACGGTGCGGCCCTCGTTCCAGTAAAGAAGCCATGAAGCCAGAACAATTAGAATCAGGCCCGTCAGCACGCCGCCGAAGGACCTGCCTATGCGGCTGAACCAGCTTGTGTGGGTAACTTTTTGATATGCCATAAAAATACCTCCCTGTAAAATTTTCAGGCTCCCCATAGAGCCCCCTGCCTTCTATTTCATCATTCAGGCCGGTTTTTTCAACCACCCCCCGCAGACTTTCGGGGGTGGGATTTCTAACCCCCCTTAAGGATTAAGAAGCTCCGCCGCCACCGTGTAGTCAAGACTCTCCCGTTCGGGGCCCGCCAGGAGGAAGAGCTGGTAAACAAGGTTTGCTATGGGAAGGGGAAGGTTCCCCGCCTCGGACAGGGCGATCTTCAGGTCCTTCTTCATGAGGGCCAGGGTGAAGCCGGGGTTGTAGTCGGCGTTCACAAGTTTTTCAAACTTGGCCGAGAGCGCCGCCGAAGCGCCCGTGCTGGCCGATACTACCTCCAGCATTTTCTCCGGCGCCACGCCCAGCTTGCGCGCGTAGCTTACGGCCTCCGCGGCAATCATGGTGTTGGCCGATACCATAATCTGGTTTATGGACTTTACGGCCTTTCCCGCCCCCGCGTCCCCCACCAGGAAGATACGGGCGGCCATTTTTTCAAGAACGGGGCGGATCTCCTCAAGGGTCTCGGGGCTCCCTCCGCCTATGACGGTTAAAGTTCCCTCTGCGGCGCCTTTTACCCCTCCGCTGACGGGGGCGTCAAAAAACCGCACCCCCTTCGCGGCGTAGCGCTCCGCCGCCTCGCGGGCGCAGCGGGGCGAGGCCGTGGACATTTCTAGAATTACGGCCCCCGGTTTTACGGCCTCAAAGACCTCCGGGGCAAAGAGGAGCTCTTCAATCTCCCTGTCGGCGGGGAGGATGGTTATTACCACATCCGCTTCCCGGACCGCCTCCGCAGGGGAGGGTAAAACTTCGGCCCCCAGGGAGCGGAGCTCTTCCGCCGGGGCTGCGTTTCTGTGGACTGCCGTAGTAAGACGGTAACCCGCCGCGACAAGGCGTTTTGCCATGGGAAGGCCCATTCTGCCAAGGCCGAAAAAGGCTATATTTTTCATAGGTCCACCTCCTTTAAAAAGCTGCTGATTTACTCCGCACGGCTCTCTTTTTCCATCTTTTGTACACTAAAACCCGCCCGCTGTCCAGTAAAAGGGCCCGCAGCAAAAAGAGGGGGTGCATTTCAGCTCGTTTTGAGGCAAAATATAACCTGTAGAATCTTTTCGCACTTCGATTGGAGGACGTAATAACAATGCTTTATATACAGGAGACTAAAGTAGGGCCTATGGCCATAGGCAGCGACGGCGAGTGGATCACCCACCTCTATCTGCCGAAGAACACCGTCGGCCTTACGGACATCGGCAAAAAAGAGCCCAAGGTAGTTAAGGAAGCTTTCAGACAGCTGAAGCTGTACCTTGACGGCAAACTACGGGACTTTGACCTGCCCCTCAAGGCCGAGGGCACGGAATTTATGAAGCGGGTCTGGGAGAAGCTTCTGGAGGTACCCTACGGTACCACGGCAAGCTACAGGGACCTGGCGGAGGCGTCCGGCAACGTAAAGGCCGTGCGGGCAGTAGGAATGGCCAACGCCCGCAACCCCATCGCCATCTTCATCCCCTGCCACAGGATCATAGGCGCAAGCGGAAAGCTTGTGGGCTACGGCGGAGGCCTGGAGCTTAAGACCTGGCTCATCGACATGGAGGCCGCCAACGTAAAACGGCTGAACGAAGAGGCCAAAAAGCGGGGCTGACTTACCCGGGAGAAGCTGTCCATGACTGAACGAAATATTAGGGCCGAAAGATTTGAGGCGGCGCTGCTGTCCCTGGACAGGCTGGAGGCGGCGCGGCTCCTTGAAAGCGGGGGCGACGACCGCCCATTTACCCTCCGTATTGAACAGGACGTGGCGCCCGCCATGGAGAGCATAGGCAGGGCGTGGGAGGAGGGAAGGATAGCCCTCTCCCAGGTCTACATGAGCGGAAGGATCTGCGAGGAGCTGATAAACCGCCACCTCCCCAAGGGGGGCGGGGGCGGCGGGGCGGGGTTGAAAATTGCCCTGGCCCTCCTGGAGGACAGGCATTTTCTGGGTAAGAGGATGGTGGGCGCAGTTCTGTCAGCCGCAGGCTACCCCTTCCTGGATTACGGCGCCATGGACAGCGATTCCCTGGTAAGGCGGGCGGCCGACGACGGTCTTGACCTGCTCCTGATTTCCACCCTCATGCTCCCCTCCGCCCTTAAGGTTGAAAAGGTGCGAAAGGGGCTCGACTCCCTGGGACTCGGCGTGAAGATTGCAGTGGGCGGCGCCCCCTTCCGGCTGGCCCCTGATCTTTGGCGGGAAGTGGGGGCCGACGCCATGGGGAGGAACGCCTCTGAGGCCATCTCCATTATAAAATCCTTCACGGGGGGCGCAGGGCAATGAAGTACGGAGGTTCCATGACTTCGGCTGAAAGAGTAAAGGCCGCCCTGTCCCTTAAAGAGCCGGACAGAGTTCCCTGGCTCCTGCTCCTCACCATGACCGGGGCAAGGGAGCTGGGGCTGTCCATAAAGGACTACTTCTCCTCGGGCAAAAACGTGGCCGAGGGACAGCTGAGGATGAGGGCAAAGTACGGCCACGACGTGCTTTACTCCTTCTTTTTTGCCGCCCTGGAGATGGAGGCCTGGGGCGGGGAGGTTATCTATTGCGACGACGGCCCCCCTAACTGCGGCGCGCCCGTTATAAAGTCGCCGGAGGCCATAGAAACGCTCTCCCCTCCCCGGATTGAGGACTCCCCCTCCTTGCTTAAGGTCCTGGACGCCACCGCGAAGATGAAGGAGGGGGCCGGGGGCGAGGTCCCGGTCCTGGGGGTGGTAATCTCCCCCTTCTCCCTGCCGGTGATGCAGATGGGCTTCGAGCCCTACCTCCTGCTGCTCTACGAGCGGCCCGAACTTTTCAAACGCCTGATGGAGGTAAACGAAGAGTTTGCCGCCGCCTGGGGAAGGGCCCAGCTGAAGGCGGGCGCCGACGCCATCTGCTACTTTGACCCCGTCTCCTCCCCCACCATCATCCCGAGGGAGCTATACCTGAAGACGGGCTTCCCCGTAGCGAAGAGGACCGTCCCGGCCATCGGGGGCCCCCTGGCGGCCCACTTCGCCTCCGGCAGGTGCATCCCCCTTATTGACGATCTTGTGGCGGCGGGCATCGGGGCTATGTGCGCCGGCTGCGAGGAAGACCTGGCCCGGGTAAAACGGGCCTCGGAGGGTAAGATAGCCCTCGTAGGCAACCTCAACGGCCTGGAGATGCGGAGCTGGACCCCCGGGAGGGCGGAAGAAGAGGTCAAAAAGGCAATCCGCGCCGGGGGGCCGGGGGGAGGATTCCTGCTCTCCGACTCCCACGGGGAGATCCCCTGGCAGGTCCCCGACGATGTGCTGTCCGCCATGTCGGAGGCGGTGCGCAAGCAGGGACGATACCCCCTGGAAGCGGAAGGCTAGACCGTGAGAACGGCTATTCTTGCGTCCCGCACTTTGAGGCGGGAGATGGAGGCCATAATAGCCAGGGACGGGCCCGACGGCTGCGAATTTGTCCCCTTCCCCTGCGACTGCTCCCTGCCGCCCCCCGCCTCCATCTGCAAGTTTCATGAGGCGGTCGCTGAGGCGGCGGAGCGGTACGGCTTCGTAACAGTGGTGGACGCCCCCTGCTTTGCTGCGGACGGAACAGGGGAGGCGCGCCCCCTGCCCGGCAACGTTACCGTAGTGGACAGACACTTCGACCTTTTTCTCCCCCGCCCATACGTAGACGACCTCCTTGCGGACGGGGCCTACATCATTACGCCGGGCTGGCTTGACCGATGGAGGGAGAGGATTACCCTCTCCTGGGGGTTTTCCCCCGGCGACGCCAGGGGCTTTTTTGCCGAATCGTGCAGCCGCTTCGTGCTGCTGGATACTGGTACGGGCGGCGAGTGCGGGGAGAAAATGAAAGAGCTTGCCGCCTTTGCGGACAGGCCTTATAAAATAATCCCCGCAGGGCTGGACATGGCCTCCCTGGTGATAAAAAACGCCCGCCCGGCAAGGAATGACCACGCTCCCGAACAAAAGGCCCTTGCCGAGGCCGGGGGCCTGGCCGCAGACTACGCCATGCTGCTGGACATGATGGGCCGCCTTGCGGAGTACACCGACGAGGAGGCGGCGGCAGGGGCGTTTTTCGAAATTTTTGACATGCTGTGCGCGCCGGAGTTGCAGATTTACGTACCCGTCTCCGGCGGCGCTCCGGGAGAGCCCCTCGTCTTCCCCGGAAGAGGACCGGTACCGGAGGGGGTAATTGAAAAAATCACTGCGGCAGAAAGAGACTGCTCCTGGTGGGAGTCGGGTAAGGGCTTTGTCCTTCGGTTTTCGGCGGGCCATGAGACAGCAGGCTTTCTGCTGGTGGAGGGGGCCGCTCTGCCGGAGAACATGGACCGGTACTTCAACATGGCCCTTACCGTCCAGCCCGTCCTCTCCCTGACCCTGACCAACGTCAGGAACTACCAGACCCTGCAGAGGGCCAACGAACAAGCCAGGGAGATGGCCCGCAGGGCTGAGGCGGCTAACGTGGCCAAGAGCGCCTTCCTGGCCAATATGAGCCACGAGATCAGGACCCCAATGAACGGCATTGTGGGAATGACCGACCTGCTGTTGATGACGGACCTGGACGAGGAGCAAAGGGATTACGCCAACACGGTCCGGATCAGCGCCGAGTCCCTCCTTGCGCTCATTGAGGACATACTGGACCTCTCAAAAATTGAGGCGGGCAAGCTGGAACTTGCCGTCGCCGACTTTGACCCGCAACTTCTGCTGGACGAAATTTCCGCCTTATTCAGCCCCCTGGCAGGAGAAAAGAGGCTCGTCTTTTTTGTATCTGCGGACGAAAGGATACCCTCCCTCCTCCGGGGCGACCGGGAGCGGCTTAAGCAAATTCTTGTAAACTTTGCGGGCAACGCCCTTAAATTTACGGAAAGGGGCGGAATATACCTTAAAGCAGAGGTTAAGGAGGAGGATGAAAGGGCCGTCCTCCTGAGATTTTCCGTGACGGACACGGGGATAGGAATCTCGAAAGAGGACACGGCCTCCCTCTTCCAGAAGTTTACCCAGCTTGACTCGTCCCTCACCAAAAAGCACAAGGGCGCGGGGCTGGGGCTGGCTATTTCAAGGGAGCTTGTTCAGATGATGGAAGGCGCCATCGGCGTGGAGAGCCCTGCCCGGGCGGGGGGGCCGGCTGCCGAAGGGGCGGGGCCCGGCTCGGAGTTCTGGTTTGAGGTCCGCCTTGAGAGGACCGGAACCCCCGGGGGCGCAAAAAAAGAGAAAGACGCCCCGGACCGGCCCGCCGCGTCTCCGGGGGCAAGGGTCCTGGTGGCGGAGGACAATACCGTAAATCTTAAGCTGGCCCTGGCCATGCTCGGAAAGTTTGGCATAAAGGCGGACCCGGCGCGCAACGGAAAAGAAGCCCTGGAGGCCCTTGGGAAAGAACCCTACGACCTGGTCTTTATGGACGTCCAGATGCCGGAGATGGACGGCCTTGAGGCTGCGAAGCTCATAAGGGCCGGCGCCGTATCGCCCGGGGCGGCCCGCATACCCATAATCGCAATGACGGCCTTCGCCATGGAGGGAGACAGGGAAAAGTGCCTCGCCGCCGGAATGGACGACTACATCTCAAAACCTGTTACCGCCGACCGGCTCGGGTCGGCCCTTAAAAAGTGGCTTAAAAAGTAAAGCCCCCGCACCTGCGGGGGCTTTAAGCGCAAAGGGCGGGAGGAGGGCTAGTCCACCGTCAGCCTGTTCTTTTTGTTTGCCTTCCAGACGTGGATCCCGAGGGCCACGCCGATTACCCCGTATACCATGAAGGTTCTGAAGTACTCGCCCAGCAGGGCCTGCCCGAAGAGGGACTGGCCTATCTCCGGCGACATGATGAACATGGCGTTAAACAGGATGGTGCCGAAGATGGCGTGGGTTATGCTTGCCCTGGACGTGGACGCGCCTCCCACAAGAATTGCCGCCACGGAGAACATGCCTATCTGGGTGTGGGCGTTATACGTGTTGAGGGTTCCCATGTTCTGCAGGTAGATTATCTGCCCCCATGCGGCAAGCACCGTGGATATCATGGTGGCAATGATCCTCGTCCTGTCCACGTTAATGCCCGATACCTCGGCGGCGTGCTGGCTCTGGCCCACGGAGCGGAAGTCCTGCCCCAGCTTCGTCTTCATTATGAGCACGGTGAAGACGCAGAGGCCGATTATGAGCAGCCCCGTGACCACCGGAGTCTTGCGGACCATCATCAGGGGAGAGTTAGTCACAATGGCGTGAGCTGCTACCGCCGCTGCGGCAAGGCATAGGCCGCCGTTTATCAGCAATGAGGGAAGGCTGTTCAGGTGGCCGCGTCCCCGCCTTTTGTTAAGCCAGTAGCGGGCCAGCAGCAGGACCAGCAGGCCCAGGGCCACCACCAGCAGGGAGTGTACAAAGGGCGCCTGCAGAATATTATCCAGGGCGTACTTAAGCCCTCCCTGATTAACCGGGACGAGGTCCACAGTCATTCTTATTCCAACCCCGTCGGGCTTTATCATGGGGTGAATTGCAGGAACGGAAACAATCACCCCCACCGCAAAGAGGAAGATGAACTGGTAGATGCCGTTGGCAAAAAAGCCCACAATAAGGCTTGCGATCATCTCCTGGCCCCTGGTCTTATTGTAAAGCCTGCCGGTGAGATAGCCGCAGAAGAGGGCCAGAATGGCGGCCGCCGCGAAGCAGAAGAGAAGCCCCGACAGGCCCCCCATCTCGTAGTACCGGGCGATGGCAATGGCCGCCTGCCCGGACATGGCGCCTATGACTATGCCGAAATTGAGCCCCAGCCCCGCCAGTACGGGAATGATGAGGGACAGTACAAGGAAGGAGTTTCTAAAAACCCTGCTTGAAAGCTCCGAGAAAAAGTACCCCACCGAGACGCCGCTTGACACCATGAAGCCGAAGAGGGTAAAGGCCACAAATATGATGGTGACAAGGTTTTCAAGAATCCACTCACCGGCGGCCCGGGATCTGTCGTTAAGTCCGTTCATCACTGCACACCTCTTTTAACCTGGGTCAGGGCGTAGAGGATGATGCCGTTTTGGATTATCATCCTCATAATCTCCGAAAGGTCTGTTCCGACGAATATCTCGTTGGTCACCGGCAGGGCCGTGGTAAGCAGCCCCTGGAAGAGTACCACACCGATTACCACGTGGGACACCCTGGCCCTGGAAGCCGTGGCGCCCCCGATAAGCGCCGCCGCAACTGCAGGGAAGGCCATCATAAGCGGGGCGGTATAGAGCTGGGCGTAGCCGTAGCTCTGGGAGTAAACGATGATGCCTATGGCCCCAAGCACCGTGGAGAGCACATTTGCCAAAATTCTATTTTTATCGATATCCAGCCCTGCCGCCAGGGCAAATCGGGGGTTGATTCCACCGGCGGAGATAGCTATCCCCAGCTTGGACCGGAAGAAGAGCCATACCAGGAAGGCGAAAAATCCGAAGGTGAGAAGCAGCCCCGTGGGGACGATAACATCGCCCGCAGAAAATTTCAGGAAGTTGTTGAGTATCTGGGCTCCGCCCACGGCGTCCAGCTGAATGGTCTCCCGGAGGCCCTGGCCGATGAACCACCCCATCTTGGGGTTGCGAAAAGGGACCATGAGCCAGGCCAGGCACATGAGGGCCACAATGGAAAAGCCGCTGTAGGTGGCTATGGTCATCTCCGAACCCTTAACGGCGTTCATAAGCTTTCCGTACCCGTAGCCCACGGCGGCCGCCAGGGGCGTCGCAAGGGCAATGGAAGTAAGGAGCCACACCATGCCGAAGGTGTTAAGCTCAATGGCGCAGACCAGCCCCAGGAGGCCGCAGACAATTCCCATCGGCAGGGCGAAGTTGGGTCCCGTGCCGGACTGTATGGCAGGAACCATTGCCAGCACCAGGATGCCGTTCATCCCGGCCCGTTTTAACGTGTCGCTGAGCAAGGTGGCCATGGAGATACCCACAAAGTGCCCTGCAACAAGGGTAAACGCCCAGAAGACGGCGATTATCACCGTCGGAAGGCCAATGCCGCTGAAAAGGCTCCGCAGCGGCTTCAACGGACCTCTCCCGGTTTCATTTAACTCAGCCATGGACGGCGCCTCCCTGCGTAGAAATTTTATCCTGAGTCATCCCCGAGCCGGACATCATCAGGCCGAACTCTGCGTCGGAGGCGTCGGGGGGCAGCGCTCCCGCCACCTTGCCCTCGCATATGATTACTATCCTGTCGCAGATGCTCCTGAGCTCCGCCAGCTCTGACGACGTCATTATCACCGTCATTCCCTGCTCCTCGTTAAGCCTGAAGAGAAGGTCGAGGATCAGCTTCTTGGCGCCCACGTCAATCCCCCGGGTGGGCTCGGAGACCAGAAGCACGTCCGGGTTCTGGGTGAGGGCCTTCGCAACGCATATCTTCTGCTGGTTGCCGCCGCTAAGGCTGCCCACATGCTGGGTCGGCGACTCGCACCGGATGTCCAGCTCCCTTATCATTTCGAGGGCGTGGGCCCTCATGGCCCCGTCGTCCTGAAAACGGAAAGGGCCCGCCTGCTTTAAAAATCTGTTTCCCACCTGCATGGCGGTGAAGGCTATGTTAAGCTCGATAGATTCGTTGAGGAGCAGCCCCACCCCCTTGCGGTCCTCGCTTACAAAGCCGAGGCCGGAACGGATTGCGCCCCGCGGGTCGTTCAGCTTCAGGGGTTTGCCCCTGAAATACACCTCTCCCCTGGCCGGGTAAGCCCCCATGATACCGTTGGCAATACCCAGCTTGCCCTGGCCCGCCAGGCCGCCTATGCCCACAATTTCGCCCCTGCGAATCTCCAGGTCGATACCCCTTACCCTTTCGCCGGGCATACCCACGTGGAGGTTCTTAATGCTAAGGCAGATTTCGTCCGAGACTTTGCGGGTTTCGGAGTGGGCCCTGTCCACGGCCACTTTGCGGCCTATCATAAGGGAGGCTATCTCCACCGTGTTTGTATCGCTGATATTCTTGGTGGTCACGTGCTCGCCGTCCCGCAGGATGGTAACCCTGTCGGCCACTTCAATAATTTCGTCCAGCCTGTGGCTGATAAAAATAATGCCTATCCCCTTGGCGGCCAGCCTTTTTATTGCAGCCAGGAGGTTTTTTGCCTCGCTCTCAGCCAGTACCGCCGTGGGCTCGTCGAAGACAAGAATTTTAATACCCGTTTTGTCAATCTCCCGGGCAATTTCCACAAACTGCATGTGCCCCACGGGGAGGCCCGCCACGAGGGTAAACTCCTCAATATCCATATCAAGCTGGTCGAGGGCCTTCCTGGCGTCGGAATCCATGGCTACGGTATCAAGGGTCTCCAGGGGTTCGCCGAATATTTTCGAGACGGGGTTGGAGTAGGTGATCTCCCTGTTGATCTTGATGTTTTCCGTAATAGTGTAGCCGGGAATGAGCATGAACTCCTGGTGGACCATGCCTATTCCGGCGTCCATGGCCTCGTGGGGGGACTTGAAACCCTGCTTCGCCCCGTCGATCAGGACGTCCCCCTCGTAGCCTCCGGTACCGGTAATTACGGGCATTCCGAAAAGGATGTTCATCAGGGTGGACTTTCCTGCGCCGTTTTCCCCGATGAGAGCGTGAATCTCCCCTTTTTGAACGGTGAAGGAGATATCCGAAAGGACAGTATTGCCGTAGTAGCTTTTTGAAATATTCCTGAACTGGAGAAGGTTATTGTTCAAACCGTTACCCCCCGTTTGAGGATAAACCTGGACGGACGTCCGGTCATAAGTAGGGGGCGGGGGAGCTCAACCACTGCTGCGGCGCTGCCGCTGCTTCGTTGAAAAGTTCCCCCGCCCCGGTTGTGATCTTAAGGCCCGGCGAGCCTCCCGGTTCCAAAAGGATAGGGAGGCCCGCCGCCTTTCTTAGCTAGTAGGTGAGGAAGTCGATGAGGAAGAAGAGGAAGTTGTCGTAGGACTTCCCTGCCTCGTCAACGTAGGGGGAGGTGCTCACCGGAACCTTGGCGTAGTCGGCCATGAGCTCCTCCAGCTTCTTGATATCAAGCTTGCCCGGCTCAATCTCGCCGTCCATGAGCTTGAGGGCGTACTCGGTGGAGGCCACGGTGATGGTCATGGCGGCGGGCACAGGCCAGGTGGAGAGGCGTCCCTCCATGCCCTTCTCCTTCAGGATCCTGCGGGTCTCGTCAATAACGTGCTGCAGGTCGCCGGGCTTGGAGCTGTCGGACTCTATCCCCAGAGCGGCCGGGAAGCCGTGATAGGGCGAGGGGCAGCAGGGCTGGGGATAGATGGCGCCGGCGTCAACCACGGCCTTGATGAGGGGTACCTGCATGGAGCAGTTGGTGGAGAAGAAGGCAGTGTCCTTGCCGTACTTGGCCACCATCTTGGGCACGTCCTCCAGGATGAACTGCTGGGCGCCGGGGACTCCCGAGTCGCCGGTGGGGTCCGGGGCGGTGGCGTCTACGAATTCAATGCCCAGTTCCTCGCACTTTTTCTTCATAAGATCCCGGCGGGAGGAGAGGAGGGGCTGGGACATGTGCCTGGGGAAGGAGTAGTGCACAAATACCTTGGCGCCCATCTTCTGGGACTGGACGGGGATGGTGTCTCCCATTTTAAGCTCGTCGGGCATGAGGATAAGCTGGGCCCTGGCCGCTACATCGGGGGGGTTCTCCTGGGGCGTGGCATAGACGATGAAGACATCATCCCTGGTCTCAAGCAGCTTGTCCACGGCGGCATTGGTGCCCGGGACGGCCTGGTTGATGACAAGGCCCTTGATGTCGGGGTCGTGGGCCAGCTTGGCTACGACGCTCACCATCTGCTCCTGCTCGGCCATGAAGTTGTCCGGCCAGGTTACGTGTACAATTCTGTCGCCGTACTTGGCCTGCATCTCCTGGGCGGAGCGGTACTCCTCCTCGTTCTGGGAGACGGTGTTGGTCACGATGGCCACTTTGCCCTTGGGAGCGGGCTTTTCTTCCTTTGCGGGCTCCTTCTTTTCTTCGGGGGCTTCCTTCTTCTCTGCGGGCGCTTCCTTCTTTTCGGCAACTACCTCGGTCTTTTTATCGACCGGCGCCGGGGCGGGCTTTTCAGCCAAAAGGAAATAGCCTAGTCCTGCGAGCACTGCAATGACAATAAGATAACTAATACCCTTTTTCATTCAGTTCCCTCCCTTTCGTTTTGTGAACTTAAGCTGACGCTCTTCCAAAGACAACGCCTTCACAATAATATTCCCAGATTAAATTTAAGTCAATCCTTGCTATTTCACGAATAATCCCCTTCTATTTGCCTAAATCCGCACCTTGAAAATACAAAAAACCCCTCTGGACTGTTCAGTGAACAGTGTTAAGGTAGTGTTTTCCACGACACAAACCTTCACCAGAGAGGTGCAATTATTATGGGCCTGAACGCGAGAAAAAGCCAGAGGAAAAACCATAGGAAAAACAAAATAAACAAGAGGAAAAAGACCGCTTTCGGCAAAGTGCGCGTTGAGATCCAAAATGGAACGAGCGGCATGTCCCCCTACGGAGGCCTGTGGCCCGTAGTGGAGCTATACAGGAAGTCCGGCCTCCCGGAGGCGATAGACTCCTGCATAGGGGCAAGGAGAGGAAGGGGCTACAGCGACTCCGATCACGTACTGGCCCTTGTCCTGCTCAATCTGGCGGGAGGAAGCGCCGCAGACCATCTGAAAGATCTCAAGGAAAGGCTCTGCTTCGAGGAGCTGGGCGTCTCCATCCCCTCTCCCACCTCGGTCAGGAACTGGCTGAAGGAGTTCCATAACGGGGAGGAGGATAACAAA
Organism: Synergistaceae bacterium; assembly: GCA_012519165.1. GTDB lineage: Bacteria > Synergistota > Synergistia > Synergistales > Aminobacteriaceae > Aminivibrio. The sequence goes on along the minus strand of JAAYQT010000315.1, from coordinate 8,796 downwards.
AGAGGTCAGGGTAAAGCCTTCGTCCCCGGGGAGAATACTTACCTGTCCGGCTTCAGGGCCGTCTTCTCCCGCTTGCTCTCCTTCTCCATGGCGCAGAATAATAACTGCGGCCGTCTCCATGTGACAGGAGGCTGCATCACTCTGGACCAGGACGCCACTTTCATAGAGACAGAAAGCTACGGGTCTTTTTGGAACTACGAGAAGAACAGGAGCTACCAGGCCTTCAACACCTACTGCCCGGAGCACGACCTTATCCTTGCGACCGACTACAGAGACGGCAACGTCCCTCCCGGATACGGCCAGAAGGAAGAGCTGGAGCGGGTACTCTCGTCCCTCCCCGGGGAAGTGGAGGGAGTTTCTCTAAGGAGCGACTGCGCGGGCTACCAGACCGATCTTTTGACCTACTGCAACGAAGGCAGGAACCCCCGATTTGGGCGCATAGGCTTTGGAATCTCCTGCCCCATGGTAAAGGAATTCCGGGAGGCCATTCAGCAAATACCGGAAGAAGAGTGGAAGCCTCTGGGCGGGGAGACCATAAAGCTAAAGGACGGTACAGTTCGTCCTGCGGCAGAATGGGCTGAAGTACAATACTTCCCCGTCAAGCTGAGTCTCAAAAAGCACGGCCCCGACTACCGCTTCTTCGCCATAAGGGACCCCAGAAACCCCGCGGAGGTAGGGGCGTCCTGCGACACTAAGGAAAGAGCGGAAAGGCTTCGTATAATCGAGGAGGCTACGCAGCTGCGCCTGCTGGAGGGGGCAGAGGACGCCCTGGGTGCGAATAGCGCAGAGAAGAAAAAAGACGAACGCTTCATGACCCTTGGAGGCCGTATATACAGAACCCGCGGCATAGTAACGAACATAGACGACGGGGAGGACGGAAGCCTATACGGCTACGGAGATGGAGAGCCCATGGACGGCGGGAAAATCATTAACTGGCAGAGAAGGAGATGCGGCAAGGCCGAGGAGATCCACCACATCCTGAAGGAAGAATTGGCGGGCGGACACGTCCCCTCGGGCAACTTCGGTTCCAACGCCGCATGGTGGAACATAAGCGCCCTTGCTCTTAACCTTCACAACCTCCTTAAACGCCTCCTTCTGCCCCTTGTCTACAGAAAGAGCCGTCCTAAAACCCTGAGATTTCTCCTCTACGCCATGGTCTGCAAAATAGTCAGCCACAGCAGACGGACCATACTAAAAATCTGGTCCAGAGACAGAGGGGGGATGCTATTCGCACACGCGGGAAAAAGACTCTTTGAACTCCGCTGCCTTCTGGAGTAGAGCCTGGCATACGTTTCGCCCATAGAACTATAGATCCGGAAGACGACCTTCCGGAACAGATGCAACGCAAACTGAAAAAGGCGGGAAGCCTCAAAAAGGGATGACAGCCGCAGGAAAGGGCAGGCCGATAGCCCGAAATGGAAAAAATAACTCAAACTATCGGTTTGGCGACTCATTCTCTCCTTTGCGGAGATGAACCTGCGGATTTGGGATTTGGGTCTTATCTACTTCCGGAAGGGGTTATTTGCTATAATTTGCAGGGTTTATGTCATAAGTGCAAACGCGGTAAACATTTCAACGGAGGGATGTTCATGATCGACTTAAAAAGGCTTGACGGACTTACAAAAGAACTGAAAAATGCCGGACTGGACGCCATCTACCTGGGTCCTTCCACGGACCTGGAGTACGTTACGGGGCTGGATACCCACCCCGACGAGAGGGTGAGGGGCCTGATGGTGGCTGCCGACGGGCGATGCTTTGCCATGACGCCCCTCCTGTATAAAGAAGAAATAGTAAGGGCTTTCGGCGACGTTCCCTTCTACGCCGAATGGGACGACCACGAGGGGTTCACCGGCGCCTTTCGGCGGGGCTGCGAACACCTGGGAATAGCGGGCGGCAGGATTGCCTTCAACGACGGGGTGCGGGCGGTGGACATGCTGGCCATAAGGGACGCCATGGACATGAAGATGGAAAACGGGGCTAAAATCCTGGAGCCCCTGCGCTCCCGGAAAGATGAAGGGGAACTTGCCCTCATGAGGGAGGCCTCCCGCATGGTGGACGAAGTGGTGGGCATGCTTAAGGCGTTTATCCGCCCGGGAATGAACGAGCGGCAGATCGCCCAGAAAATCCCCGACTTCTTCGAGGAGGCGGGGGCCGACGACATCTCCTTCTCCCCCATAGTGGCGAGCGGGCCCAACGGCTCCATGCCCCACTACGGCGGCGGCCGGAGGGTAATCGAGGAGAACGACATAATCATTCTGGACCTGGGGGGCCGGTACAAATCCTACTGCTCCGACACCACCAGAACCCTGTTCACCGGGACTCCCACCGACGAGCAGAGGCGCGTCTACGAAATAGTCCGGCAGGCCCAGGCGGCGGGCGAGGCGGCGGTGGTAAAGGGCGCCACCGGACAGGACGTGGACAGGGCCGCCCGTAAAGTAATAACGGACGCCGGGTACGGCCAATTCTTCTTCAACCGGGTGGGCCACGGCATAGGCATTGCGGTGCACGAATCCCCCTACATCATAGAGGGCAACGACAAGCCCCTGAAGCCGGGCAATGTCTTCAGCGTTGAGCCGGGCATCTACCTTCCCGGCAAGTTCGGAGTAAGAATAGAAAACCTGGTGGCGGTAAAACCCGATGGCACGGGAGAGGCGCTGAACAGCTTCCCCAGGGACCTGGAGTCGGTCTGCATCCGGGGGTAGGGGATTTTTGATGTTTTAAGGGGGTTGCGGCGGGAGAGTTCAATCCTTCAGCCCAAGGCGGCGCCTCACTTCATCAAGAGGGGAAGAGGCGCCGCCGTCGAGAAGATACTCTTCATAGGCTGCCGCAGCAAGTGCGGAGTCCTCCATATCGTCGATATATGTCTCAATGGCCTTGCGGGCGTACCATGTCTTGGTCCTGCCCGTCTTTCGCGCTAAAGCGTCAAGGCGTGTAAAACGCGGTCAAACTGAGCCGCCCGCGCGGAGCTTAAGATCCATCCGCGCGCCCTGGGAGAGCCACATGCCGCACACCTAAGGAGCCGCCCGCCGCGCACCTGAAGAGCCGGCTGCTCACACTCCTGTAAGATCGAATTACTGCCCCAGGGCAGAATTCATCTCAGGAGGGATTAATTTGTCAGAGTTTCTAACCATCGTTCGGGCCGTCTACAGCGGCCTGAGCCAACGCAAAGTCGCGGCAATGCACAAGGTTTCAAGAAACACGGTGTCGCTGTATCTCCGGCAAGCCCGGGATCAGGGGTGGCTTACCCTGGAGGACCTTGAAAAACTGGACGACCTCACCGTTACCCAGGGGTTGTCGCAGATAGCCTCTCCGGCCCGGAACGCTTCTTTCAGGATGCCGGACTTCGACTACGTCCATTCAGAGCTTGCCAAGCCCCACGTCACCTTGAAGCTGCTCTGGGAGGAGTACGTGGAAGAATGCAGGCGAAACAGCGAGCGCTTCTACATGGAGACGCAGTTCCGGCGCTACTATCACAAACACGCCAGGGTGCACAAGGCCACCATCCGTCTGGAGCACAAGCCTGCGCTGACGCTTGAGGTCGACTGGGCCGGAACTAGGATCGCCTTCTTCGACGAGGAGAGCGGGAAGCCGGAAGTGGCCTCTCTGTTCGTTGCCGTCCTGCCGTGTACCCGGATCATCTACGTCGAGCCGTTCCGCGACGAGAAGCTGCCCTCCTGGATATCCGGCCATGTCCACGCCTTTCAGTATCTGGGCGGCGTCCCCAAGACTCTTATACCGGACAACCTGAAGTGCGGCGTGAGGCGAGCGAGCTTCTACGAGCCGGATCTGAACAGGACGTATCAGGAGATGGCGGCCTACTACGGAACCGTAATACTGCCGGCCCGCGTCCGCAAGCCAAAGGACAAGCCGTCTGCCGAGAATGCCGTGCTTATTGCCTCCCGCAAGATAATCGCAAGGCTGCGCAACGTACAGATACTCTCCTTCGCAGACCTGCAGCGGTACGTCCGTTCAGGTCTTGAGCAGGTCAACTCCGCTCCCCTGACCGGAAAGAGCGAGAGCCGATGGACCTCCTTCCTCGCCGAAGAAAAGGACTTCCTGCTCCCGCTCCCCCAGTCCCCCTACGAATTGGCCGAGTGGGGAAAGGCCAAGGTCCAGCCTAACTGCCACATCTCCTACCAGCGCAAGTTCTACTCCGTACCGTTCGAATACCTGGGGGAGGAGGTGGACGTCCGGGCGACCCGGCAGACAGTGGAGCTATTCTACCACCATCAGCGCATAGCATCGCACAGGAGGCTCTGGGGCAAGGTGGACTACTCCACGGTGGAGGAGCACATGCCGCCCGACAAGCTCTTCTTCACCGACTGGAACCGCGACCGCTTCCTGAGATGGGCCGGTAAGACGGGCGACTGCACAAGGCGCGTCGTAGAGGCCATCCTTGACCGCGCAGCGATAGAGCAGCAGGCTTACCGCTCGTGCTTCGGAGTGATGAGCCTGGGGGAGAAGTTCGGCCCTCTAAGACTGGAGCGGGCCGGCGGAATACTTCTCTCCCGGACCCCTTCTCCCTCCTACGGTCAGCTAAAGAGCATCCTGGAGAAGAATCTGGATATACCCGAATCCGACCAGAAGACCTCAATAAAACCTGTGGAGGCGGAGAAGAAGTCGTCCGGGCGCGGGTTCCGGCGGGGCGCGGACTATTTCGGAGGGCGCGGCCATGCTTAACCATGAGACTATAAACAGGCTCAGGAACATGAAGCTCAGCGGAATGGCCGAATCGCTGAAGGAGCAGGACGACGACTCCGCCTTTCAGGAGATGGGGTTCCACGACCGTCTCGGGATAATGGTAGACCGGGAGTTCAATAAGAGACAGCACAGCAGGCTCCAGCGCCTGGTCAGCCGTGCGCAGTTCCAGAATACAACCGCCTGCGTCGAGGACATCAGGTACGACGACGACCGAAGGCTGGACCGGGGTTTCATCATGGAGCTGGCCTCGTGCAACTACATCCCTCACGCGCGCAACGTCCTGGTCATAGGACCGACAGGAGCAGGAAAGTCGTTCCTCGCCCAGGCTTTGGGACAGGCCGCCTGCAGGCATATGCTGACTACCCGCTACGTTCAGCTGCCCGATCTGCTGGAGGAGCTGAAGATTGCCAAGCGCAGGGACCTGGAGGCTTTCAATAGGTTGCGCAAGCAGATTGTCAAGTTTGACCTCCTGATTATCGACGAATGGCTGCTGTTCCCGATCTCCGAGGAGGACTCAGAGATACTTCTGTCCATCATAGACCGGCGCCACAACAATAAGGCTACCATCGTCGCGTCACAGTACGAACCTGCTGAGTGGCTGGACCAGATTCCGACCGCGGTCGTGGCCGAGGCGATAACAGACCGTCTGGCCTCCCAGGCGTACAGGATCATAATCAGGGGCAGCAAGTCTATGCGTGAAACGATCATCAAATAACTTTTTTACTGGTTAGCAGCCAGAGCCGCTCCTTTTCGGAGGAGTGGCTCTCGAACAGTACGCAGGGTGGCTCTGGAACAGCGCGTGACTGGCTCTCATATAAGCGCGCAGGTGGCTCCGGAAAAACGCGTTATGCAAGGCGCGACGAGAGTTTTTCATCCAGTCGTATAGCAAGCATGGAAGCTCCTCCTCTCCTGCCATACAAGTATAGCATTGGAAGCCATTCCAATGAAGAAGATGCTTTACCGCAGAGTGTAATTCCTCGAAACGGAGGAGCTCGGTTCGCTGTTCTCGGGCCAGGTACCTACCCTTTTACTAGGAATGACAGTTCAAGTTGGTTATCTTGAACAAAGGTCCGATTAGCTGTCATCCCGAACGAATGTGAGGGATCTGAGTCTGATGGGGTGTCTTGAGACTCTGACGATCCTTGAATCGTGGCCGAGGCACTACCAGACTGCTTTTCTGTCAAGCCCGTTTCGCAAGGCAAAATTGGAATACTTTTGTGCATGATAAAAGCGCAATAAAGAGATAGTCACGGTAAGCCGATTGTTATGCGCCCTTTTCCCTGATTTTTTTATTAATTGCAATGGCCTTAATGATTAAAATTATTACAAAAATAAAAGATATAACATTCATAAATACTATAGATACAATAATAGAATCAAAATACCATGACGATCCTGAAGTGATATCATTATAAAAATGTAACGTGCTACAAAGTGATTCTGGCAAGAAAATTAAAAAATAGGATGTATTTATCAGCAATAATGGTAAGACTTTTGAATATAGAATAATCCTCATTGTTCTCCTAAGAGGTTCTCTATCAGCATCAAATTTTGGCAATTCAATACAAGAAATTCTTTCAATATCAGAATACCATAGACTATATAATACAGCTATTACCGTAATCAATGTGCTTGAAGCAGAAAGTATATCAGATGAGCTATTCATAATCCAAAGTACTCCTTCAACTTTGTGTAACTAGAATTATCCATTTCATACTGAGATACAGTTCCTTTCTTTTTCTTAACTTGTGGTAATCTCCCATCTATACTCATCAATATCCTATTCAACTCTTCAACCTTAGTTGGCGAATTAACCGTAAAAAACCATTTTGCATTCTCTTTAGTTGATTGTTCAATAATTGTTTTTAAAGTCTCTTTTATAGCCTCACGCAGTTCATACTGATATTTTGATGCGATTGATCTTGTAAGCGACCTGCTTTCAGTGGGAGTAGTTTGAAATAAGTCAGATATCTTTTGATCATCAGGAACTCTATTATCGAATACTTCTTTAATAATTAGATACAATCTGTACTCTTTAAGATCACTGATCCTTGTATATACTTTTTGGCCAAGTATCATCCTGCAATATTCTTCAAAGGCAGCAGATGCAAAACCTGATAACATTTTTTCATAGTTTTCTTCAGTACATCCAAGTATGCCTTTAAGAAATTCATTTTCATCATCAGATAGATAATTCTTAACTTCGATAGGCATTTTTCCTCCTTAGAGTGAAGCTGTACGAGCTAACAGCGGCAAACAGCAATTCACTGAATCGCACTTGTTAGGCGAATATCGCAATCGGAATAACCTGAAAAACTGGCCCCGGAAGTTCCCATTTTAACTCTGGCATATTGAAACCATCTCTCTTTGAGAATTGAACCAAGCCAGCCATCATGTCATCCAAAATATTAGATGGCATCACCGGTATCTGTCAACCCACTTGTCGCTTTTCCTGGGTTAAAGTCTCCAGGGCTCTTCCGTCTTTTTCCGGGTTGAGCCACACTACTTCTGCCTCATCAAGATTTCTCGCCGAGCGCCCCTTCCATCGCTCTGGATGTTTCCGCTTCGCCTCCTCGAATACCACCTTCCTCGCCGCAAGGATTGCTGCCGACTCACCACGGTGACGCTGACCGGGGGTGACGTACCTCAATGCGCTGTGTCGGTGAATCTCGTTGTACCATTGCACGAACTGGTGCGTCCACTCCCTTGCCGCCTCGAGGTTCTCGAAACCGAAGGCCGGATATTCGGGACGGTACTTAAGCGTCCGGAAGAGAGCTTCTGAGTAGGCGTTGTCGTCGCTGGTCCTCGGTCGACTGTAGGAGTCCGTTATGCCCAGTCTTTCTAGAGTGGCCCTGAACGTGGACGCCTTCATTGGGCTTCCATTGTCGGAGTGGAGGACAAGAGGCCTGTCCTTCCTCCACAGGGCCTGCCTGATGTAGGCCCTGGTTATAAGCTCCCTGGCGCATTCGCCCGTCTCTTCCTCGTAGACCTCCCATCCGACTATGCAGCGGCTGTAGATGTCCACTATCATGTAGAGGTAGTAGTATATGCCGCGCACAGGCGTTTTTAGAAAAGTGATGTCCCAGGTCCAGACCTGGTTGGGGGCAGTGGCCGAGTGGGACGCGGGCGGCCTGCGGACGGGATTCTTCGCCCTCCCCCTGTGATGTTGATGTCCCTTCTCACGCAACACCCGGTATATGGTGGACTCGGACGCAAGCCACTCCCCTTTGTCGGCCAGATCCGCCACTATCTGCGCGGGAGGTCTGCTTGCGTATTCGGGGCTGTTAGCGACTTCGAGTATTCTTCTGCGCTCCTCCTCGCTCAATGCTCCTGCAGGTTTCTCTCGAACGGCGTTCTTCCTGCCGTCCTCGTTGACCGTTCTTGCGGAGGCATCCCTGAGCCAGCGCTGGCGGGTGCGAATGCTTATGCCAAGTTCTTTGCAGGCCATGAAGAGTCGGGCGCCGTTTGCATGGGCCTCGTCGATCAGCTCAACTGCTCTCAGGCGATCCGGGGCGCTGATCAGTCTTCCTCGCCGTCCCCCCAGATCGCCCGCGCTTTTTTTCGCAACGTCAGCAACGCGGCGGCCTCGGCAAGCGCCTTCTCCTTCCTCCTCAGCTCGCACTCGAGTTCCTTGCTGCGCTTTCTCTCGGCGCGGATCTCCTTCTGCAGTTCGCTGCTCTTTCTGGCGTCGCTCCGGTTAGCCACGAGGCAGGCCTCGCGCCACTGGTCTATCTCCGCGGGGAATATGCCCTTGGAGCGGCAGTATTCCCCTAGTTCCGCCCCGTTGAGGGCATGGGTCTCTAGGACGATGAGGAACTTGTCCTCGGCGCTCCATCTCTCCGGTCTTTCTCCGTTGCCGGGGACGGCCTTACCCTCTCCGCGAGCCTCGTTTCTCCATCTGGCCAGCGTGACGTGCGATACTCCGATTTCCTCGGCCAGCCGCATTATCGGCATATTCTCCGGCGGCATCATCTTTCGCACCACGGACTCCTTGAATTCAGGGCTGTATCTGCTCATTCCCATCGCACCTCCCGAGTGTCAGTTCACTTTACTTTAACACCTCGGTTCAAGCGACATCTATTATGACATAGGGGG
>JAAYQT010000314.1 GCA_012519165.1 Synergistaceae bacterium | reverse complement strand
GTTGCGGCAAAACTGAAGATCGAACACGGCGCCGAGTGCTGCCTCTTCGACTGGTGGAGATTCATCCAGCCCCTTTGTTCGAAGGAAAATATTCTGGATTCCGACGGCATTATGTCCCACGGCCATGCAAGCGAAGCGGGAACCTCCCTCTTCATGTACCTCAGGCCAGACCTGGTAAAGACAGACAGGCTTATCCGTACCGAGCCAAAGAGGACGAACGAGTTCCCCGACGTGCAGGTCTTCTGGTCCATCCCGGACCTCACCGATACGGCCATGGTGGGGGACGCCACTGCGGCATCCCGGGAAAAGGGGGAAAAGATCGTGGAGAAGGCCCTGGACAGGATGGTGGCCTTCCTGGAGCAGTGGCGATAGAGAGGATTTTTAAGGAGGGAGCGGGGCAGCCCCGATTAGGCCGCCAGGTCCGGCTTTTTACGCCCGGTTCGACCTCCTGCTGCCTCGGCTTTTAATATACCCCCCTCGGCAGTGATCCGAATCCTCCCCCCCGGAGGGGCGAAGTTTGCGGTCTCCGCCAGCAGGGGGTGCAGCTCTTCCACCGCCCTTTCCAGCGAGGCGCCGCCCTCCCCCGCGGCCAGGGCCCTGTCCAGGAGGGCCTCCAGCCCGTCGTCTTCGACGTTGAGGGTCAGCCCCCTTTTGGCGGCGAAGGCCTGGAGCCCCCTCTCGTGCTTCATGGCGAAGACCTGCCTCAGGGCCTCCCTGTCCAGGGTAGAAAACGGCGTCACCCTGTGGGCCAGGAAGTGGAGCTCCCGGGGAAGGAGCCGCCTGGCCAGGGAGGCAAGCCGGGAGGAGGGAGCGGTCCCGTGGGGAGAGGCGGACCCAAACCCGATGCCCCTACCCTCGCCCGTCCCTTCGGGGCTCGACAGGCGGAAGAAGAAGACCGTCCCGGCAAGGCTCACGTCCCTGCCCGCCCAGTCCTTAATTGCGCCCTCCGTTACGGCCCGGGCCAGGGCCTCAGCCCCATCGGGGTGGGCGTCCTCGTGAACGTCCACTATGACTACGGAACGGGGTTTTTTCCGGACCGGCTCCGCCAGAAGGCCCGGCATGGAGGGCGATATACCCGCCAGTCGGGCCGCCGTCATGGAGGGAGAGAGGGCTATCCTGACCGCCTGGGAAGGAGGTGCGCCAAGCAGCTCCGAGGCCGCCTCCGCCAGGGTCCTCTTGCCGCACCCCCGGGGCCCCAGGAATAAAAACACCCCACGGGGCCCCTTTGGCGGGTACAGCCCGGCGCCGTCGCATACCAGGAACTCCGCCACTCTTGCCGCGGCCTCCTCCTGCCCCGCAACAAGTTCCGCCAGTTTTACGGCGGCCTCTTTGCAGGTCCGGAGGGGCCTTGCCGCCGGGGAAGGCATGTTTGCCAGGAGGCCCGCCGCCTCCAGCAAGTCCCCCTCCTCAGCGCCCCCTTTCCCCGGTCTTAAGGACGCCAGGGTGAAGGCCCTCTCCAGCAGCTTCAGGCTGCGGTCCGGCTCAGCCAGGTCCCCCATGTACATTCCGGCAATGTCCGGGACCCGTTCAAGCAAGGCGGGGGCGGCGGAAACCTCCAGCCTCGCGCCGAAGGAGCGGGCCTTTCCCCGGAGGATTTTAAGCATGGAGGCACGGTCCGGCTCCGGCACCGCCACCTCCTCGAAGCGGCGTTTAAGCGCCCCGTCGCCCTCAATGTACTGCCGGTACTCGTCGGTGGTGGTGGCAAGCACCGTCGGTACGTCGCCGGAGGTCACCAGGGGCTTAAGCATGTTCCCCAGGCTGTCGGCGCCGCCCGAGGCCAGCTTGTGGGCCTCGTCGATGAAGAAGATTACGTTGCCGCTCCGCCGGGCCTCGTCCCACAGCGCGGTCACAATCTTCTCTATCTTGTCCCCGACGGAGGCCCTGAGCCTGTTCATGTCGATCTCCACGATCAGGCAGCCGGCCAGAGGCTCGCCGGGGGCCTTCCTCCCGATGAGGGCGGCCAGCTCCCGGAGCAGGGTGGTCTTACCGACGCCGGGCCTGCCAGTGAGGATGGCGCAGTTCCTCTCCGGCGAAACCAGCACCGAGTGCAGGTGGGAGAGACACCTCTCCCTGGCGCTGGTGGACACCACGTCTTCGGCCGGGGCGGGCGTTATAAGCTTTCCGTAAGAGGAGCAGTAAGGCAGGCCGGCCAGGGCCGGCGGAGGGGGCGCGTTTAGTGTCTGCGTCATGGGTAGACCACCTTCCTTAAAATTTTTTTGCAAGCTACTACTCATCCCCGTCCTCTTCGTCGTCGTAATAGTCGCCCAATATATCCTCGAGCGACTCGCACGCAAAACGGGCGTCCTCTTTATCCTCCTCCCCTTCCCGGGGGTACAGCCCCTGTCTGTCCCTCCACAGCTCGGGAGACTTTCCAGCCGGTCCTGCCTCCCGGACGAGGGCCCCGGGAGCCTCGGGGACGGCAACCCCGTCAAACTCCCCGGAAGGAGTCTGGATAAAGCACAGCCCCGGAGGGATGGAGGTCAGTTCATAGGCGCGCAGCGGCTCTGGGACCAGGCGCCGGTAAGCGCCGGAGGCCGTCGGGTCGCCTGAGCGAAGCCACGCCCTGCTGTCGCAGCGGGCGACGAGGGAGAATACTGTCTCCGCAGCCCGTTCACTCCCCGCCGCCGTCGCCGCCAGGGACGACGCGCCCCAGATCAGGGAGAGGCCGTCGGGGGAGGCGTCCAGTATCTTCCCCAGGAAGGACAGGTCCCCCCACTCGCTTGCGTCGGGGATAATCACCCTAAGGGGGGTGTCTCCGCGAGCGGCCGAATGCTCCGCCAGTCCGCCCAGAATGAAGGGGAGGAGGACTGACGAAAAGCGGCCCATGTCCCTGGAGAACACCAGGTAGAGCGCCCCGCCCCGGGCCCGCTCCAGCTCCGCGCCCAAGTCGAAGTACCGGCAGTCCTCCGGCATGGACTTCATCATATCGGCGAACCTCCCCGTCTGGGAGTAGAGGGTGTTAAGGGTAATCTGCGCGGTGCTGGGTGCACCTTTATAACGGGCTCCTCCAGAGGGTGCCCAAGCTCAGGATCCCTGAAGACTGTCCAGTCCTCTTCGGGGAAGGTGAAGCCGCCCCTCCCGCCGAGATCGTGGGATACCATGGCCTGCATGGAGGCAAAGATTCGCCGGAAGTTTGCCGCAAAATTGGCGAAGGAAAAGTCCCCCCTGTGGTGCATGCCCGTAAGGCAGGAGAGGAGTATCCCCCGGAAGAGGCGTCCTGCGTTGCCTACCCAGTAGGCGTCGTTGCCGCTCCTGGGCGGGAGCGTTTCCGACAGAACGTCGGACAGGGCCTCCACAATGGACTCCACCTCCGGACCGCAGAAAGGGCTGGCCAGAAAGGGGGCCAGCAGGTCCGGAAAGGCCTCCCCCCGGGCGGAGGACCGCCCCGCCAGGATAACCCGGTCCCCCTCCCCTGCGCAGCCGCTCGCCGGGGAGCCCTCCCTGCAGAGGACGATTGCGGGGACGTCGCTTGGGGAGGAAAGGATGGCGCCCATAACGGCCGCAACTCCCTCGCGGGCGCCGAGAACACAGACTTTGCCCTCGCTGAGTTCGTGAACTTTTTCCATTTTCTTACCCCTCCTGTAAGTTGATTTGTCCCCAGCATACTCAAAAATCCTTCGGGGATTGTTGAGCCTGAAAGCCCGTCCCGATGCAGTCGAGGCAAGGGATTTCCCCTGCCCCCAAAAAGCAGGGCCGATTTAGAACACCAGGTTCATAAGGGAATTCTGCATGGCGAGGTCCTGGTTACGCTCCTCCTCCACCTCGTCCCATAGATCCCGAAGTTCTTCCATGGCCCTTTCCTTATCTTTAGCCGTGCGGCCGCTGCTTTCGGAGAAGGGCTTCCTGACGAAACGGCCCATGAAGTCCTCCTTCTCGAACTCCAGGAGGAGGTCGAAGACTCTCTCGTGGTAGACGGCCGACGCCTTAATCCCTTCATGCTGATGCTTAAGGACGATGCCCTTGTACTCCTCGGGCCACAGCCTGGCTATTTTATCCAGCCGCCTGGACAGGGCGCTTTCGGATATACCCATAATCCAGGCAATCTCCGCCCTCTCCCAGCCGTACTTGGAGCAGACCGGCTCGTAGGCGCCTTTCGCGTTTTTTCGCCCGCGGAACCGGAAGGGGCTCTCGCCGTTTATTACCAGCTCGGCGGTAAAGGCCGGGACGGCGTCGAGGTCCGGTTTGAATACGCTGCGTACCATGCAGTTTTTAAACTCCACTTCAAACTTCCCTCTGAAAAGATCGTTGAGAGCGGCCCTCACCTCGGTGTCTTTAAATTCTTTCAGGACGACTTCCTCGTAAATCTTCCTGGCGGACTCCACCCTTTCCCGGAGGTCGCGCCTCCTGGAGATGAAGCGTTCCAGCTCCTCCCTGAACCTGGCCTTAATCTCCTCCCTCTTTTCGGAGTCCAGAAATGGCGCATGTTCAAACTGAAGTGCGTTATTCACAGCGCTTCCTCCTTTCGGTCGCGGCGCAACAGCGCCGAATGAATTGCCCGGTTGGAAATTACCGCTGCAATCAATTCTAGGGAAAATTTTTCAAGACAATGTTTCCACTGAAAGACGACACAAACCATGATCAGTACAGGGAGTTGCCTGCGGGACGCCGTAAAGGCCGAAACTGCCGGAAGATGAAAGACCGCCCAAATGAGGCTTAAATTAAGTGAACTTGCCCGGAGCCAAAGGGCGCTAAACTGAAAAGTGAACCTGAAAAACTTGCGAGGCCTGCAACAAAGCCTCCCCTGGAAGATAAAACGGACTAAACAATCAGTGCGGAATTTTGAAAAGCCTGCGTATGATATAATACCTTCTTCAATCCGTCAAGGGCAGATTTTAATCAAAATTTGAAGGAAGTACTGAAATTTCAAAGGCTTTCGCATTTAAAATTACCTAACGCTTCTTAATTGTTTTTTTCCACTGAATAACTTGCTGATTTTTCTGGAGGGCCGCTTTGGCGAAAATTTTTGTTACCGGCGACAAGCACGGCGAGATTGAGATGGAGTACCTTACGGCCCGTCATTTTCCGGCCGGCAAATCCCTGTGCAAAGACGACTTTGTCGTCATCCTTGGCGACTTCGGCCTGCTCTGGAACAACCCGCCTACAAAGGGCGAGCGTCACTGGCTGGACTGGCTCTAGGGAAGAAACTGGACCACCCTCGTGACGCTCGCCCTTTGTAGGCGG
>JAAYQT010000313.1 GCA_012519165.1 Synergistaceae bacterium | reverse complement strand
TAGAGAGTTACTTTGTAGCCCGGGCATACTCCAATAGAGCAAATGCTGTCGTTTGGCATGTCGAAGCCGTTGCCCAGGTCGTAACTGCCCGGCCCGGGGATCTGCCACGCAACGCCCCTAAACCCCGGCAGCGAATAGACTGCGGCTACAAAGGGAATTCCCTCGTCTTCTTCGTCCTCTTCTTCGTCAAAAAGATCGCCCCAGCCCTCGCCGCCCACAAATTTCATATGGCCCAGCCACATCCGGCTTCTGTCGGAGTAATCGTCCATGGAGTCCGCAGCTGCATCAGCCTGCAGCAGGAAGATATATTCATCGGTAAAAATGGCCAGGGTAGCTATATGCCTTGCGTCCTCGTTTTCGCCGATTTCGTATTCAGCCGTAACGCACGGGTAGGATAGCAGCTCTGCAAAGTCCTCCGCGCCACTGTCAAAATCGATATCGTCGGGGTCGCCGCCTCTTTCTTTAACGCTCTCTGCAATTGTTTCCTTAATCATTTCCTCATCCATACCCTCGACTGCGGGCGTTCTATGAATTCCCAATACGAAGAGTCCGCCGTCTACGGTCCTGATGTAGGTTACTTCGCCCTCTCCGTCATCTGAAAACTCGGTAACTTCAGCGTCGTCAGGAAAATCCGGAACCCGGAGCCAAAGGCCTTCAACTTTCCCGTCCTCCCCCGCGCCCCCGGCCATGGCCGGACATGAGAAAAGCAACAGCGCGGCGCATAAAATGAAGACGGGAATTCTAAAATACCCCTTCACAAGCATCACTCCTTCAGCATAGGTTACGGGCAGCCCGGTGGGCGCCCGAAAAGACCGATTGAATTGAACGATACTCTTTTTTGGAGAATTAAGAAATCACCCGTTCGGGTGGTATTGCGCGGGAGGGTAAAAAAACGGGCCGGGAAATCCCGGCCCGCTCTGCGTTGGGTTTTAGTTGTTTACAGGTAAACTCCCCTTGCCTTTACTGTGTCCGCAACTCTCTGGATAGCCGCCATGAAGGCCGCCCTGCGCATTTTGACGTTTTTCTCCTTGGAGTACGCCCAAACCGTCTGGAAGTTGTCCTTCATGATGCGGATAAGCCTTTCGTTGTACTCCTCGATGGACCAGAAGAAGCCGCCGAGGTTCTGGGCCCACTCGAAGTAAGAGCCGATGACTCCGCCGGAGTTGGCGAGGAAGTCGGGTACGATGAGGATGCCCTTGGCGTCAAGGATGGCGTCGGCCTCGGGGGTAAGGGGACCGTTGGCGGCCTCCACAATGTACTTGGCCTTTACCTTGTCGGCGTTATTGCCGTTTAGAACGCCCTCAAGGGCGGCCGGCACAAGGATGTCGCACTCAAGGAAGAGCACTTCGGGGAGGTCAAGCTTCTGGCAGCCGTCGCAGGTGAACCCTTCAAGAAGCTTCTTGGGGTGGTTCTGGACGTGGTCGAAGGCTTTTTTAATGTCAAGGCCGTTAGGGGCGTAGTAGGTGCCGGTGATGTCGCTGATGCCCACAACCTTGGCGCCTGCGTCCACCATGGTGAGCGCGGTGTAGGTGCCCACGTTGCCGAAGCCCTGGATGGCCACTGTGGCGCCTTCGGCAGGTACGCCCAGGTTTTTGAGGAGCTCAAGGGCGCAGGTGGCCACGCCGTAGCCGGTGGCGGCAGTACGGCCCTTGGAACCCCACTTGCCCACGGGTTTGCCGGTGATTACGCCGGGCTCAAGTTCGTTTTTGATCTTGCTGATGGTGTCCATGATCCAGATCATCTCGGGAGCGCCGCTGCCCACGTCGGGGGCTGGGATGTCAATCCACGAGCCGATCACGGGGGCCATGCGCGCGGCGTAGGTTCTGGTGATACGTTCCTTCTCCTTGGGGGAGAGTTTGAGGGCGTCCACCGCAATGCCTCCCTTGCCTCCGCCGTAGGGGATGCCCGCCAGAGAGCACTTCCAGGTCATCATCATTGCGAGGGCTTCGCACTCTTCCTGGCACACGTCCTGATGGTAGCGGATTCCGCCCTTGCCGGGGCCGACGGCGGATGAGTGAAGAACTCTGTAGGCGTCGAATACCTTTACCGTACCGTCGTCCATCTCCACCGGAAGGGAGACGGCCACCTGCCGCTCGGAATGGCTGAGGATATCGATAAGCCCCTCGTCCAGACCCATCTCCTCCGCCGCCGAATAGAAGTTTTTGAGCGCGGTGTCAAGAAGAACGTTTGAGGAAGTACGCTTTACCAAGGCCATGAAACACACCTCCTGTATTATTACGGCTTTTCGCCGTTTGAGACCATGAATATCATAACATTCTTTTGTTCAACTACCAATAGAACAGGAGAAATAGATCAAAATAGTTCGAAATACCTACGACAAAAAATTACAATTGGTTAACCGCAGGCCTCGCCCGCATTTCCTGAATCAACGCTGGTTACCATGTAAAACGCCGACCATAAAATTCCGGTGCGGACGATATTTATTGTGTCGTCCCTGAATTTCAGCCATCGGGGAACCCATAGAACTACCCCGTCCCCCTGAATTTTCGCATATTCTCCCCCCGACGGAGGGGCGCCCTCTTCTACTTTGAAGGCCCTCCGGGCGCCTCACCCGGAGCCGATGGTGCGCTGGATTACATGGCACTCGCCCCATTTTTTGAGCTTGTCCATGACTTTGCCGTCAGCAGAAATTTTAAGCTCCATGTCGTATCTCCTTTCCGGCCCGAAGGCCAGTTTGTTAAGTAACCCCGGGCTACCGGGGCATGCCCCACCCCAGGGCGGCGGCAACGGAGACCATGTCCTCCGCCGGAGGGGCGGCGAGGGTTACGCCGGACAGGGCTGCAAGTTCGCCCTCCAGAGGGCCGAAGGAGAGTTTCCAGCTGTGAAGAAGGGGCCGCCGGACCCCGGCCTTTCTCCAGCGGCTGTTGGCATCCTCCGCGCCGTACCTCATGTCCCCAAGGACGGGATGTCCCGCACAGGCCATATGTACCCTGGCCTGATGGGATCTGCCAGTTATCAGGTCAATCTCCACCAGGGCAACGTCCTCCCCTGCGGCGATTAGCCTGTATCTGGTCAGGGCCTCCCGCCCCCGCGGGTCAGCCCTGACCGTGTTGGAGGCGGGATCTTTCAGCAGGGGCGCGTTTATTTCCCCTCGGGCGTCGGGACGGCCGGCCACTATCGCCAGGTATTTTTTGCCCACGGCCCTCTCCCTGAAGGCGTCCTGCAGAACGCGGAGGGGCGCTCCCGACAGGGCCACCAGGAGGATTCCCGTGGTGTTGCGGTCCAGGCGGTGGACGGCGTAGGCCCTTTCTTCAAGTCCATCCAGGCTCTGCATAAACTTTACCCTGTCAATTACATTGTCCTGCTTCTTGCGGTCTGGCTGCACCAGAAGGTTCGCCGGTTTATTTACCGCCCATACGCCTTCGCCCCTCCAGATAACGGGAAGGGTTCTGCGGTAGCTGTATTCGCCCGGCGACTCCCGGGGGCTCTCCCAGGGAACGTAAAGCTCCTGCCCCGCCGTAAGCCGGAGGTCGAAGGGGGCTTTTTTACCGTCCAGACGGACGGCCCCGGTTCTTATCCCCTTCATGACCACGCTCAGGGGAAGCCCCGGCCAGATGGACCGGATGACCTTGTCCAGCCTGCGGCCTTCGTCCGACGGGGATATGGTCAGCTTATGAGCCAACCTCGGGCCCTCCCTTCCAAAACCTTCTCTGGGCCGAGGGGTGGTAGTCGGTGATCTCCCTGCCGTCCTCGGTGCGGTCCACGGCCGACTTCCAGCAGAAGAGCCGGAAATCCAGCTCGTCGGCGGCGCTTACTATGAGAGCCTCCGGCGTCGCGGGCAGTACGGGCGAGCCGAACTCCCTGCTGCCGTGGTGGCTCACAAGAATATGGCCGATGGCCAGCGCTAGTTCTTCATCCAGGCCGAAGTCCCTTGCGGCGCCTGCGAAGACGCCGTAGCCAAGAACTATGTGGTCGATCACCGCCCCCTGTACGGTCATCTCGGGGGCGGGGGTCAGCCTGTAGGACTCTATCTTGCCCAGGTCGTGAAGGAGCGCTCCCGCCGTAGCCACCGGGACGCTGATCTCATACCCGGAGGCGGCGGAGGCCTCCGCCAGGGATTTTGCGGTCCTGGCCACCGCCACGGTGTGCTCCAGCAGGCCGCCCACGTAGGCGTGGTGGTGGCTTACGGCGGCGGGCCAGTCCCTGAAGGCGTCCCAGACTTTTCTTTCGAAGAAGAGGTAGCGTAAAAAGGGCGCAAGAGCCTCTCCGCAGGAGTCCGCCAGCTCGTTAAACTCCCGTTCCAGGTCCTCCTGCGGTACAGGGGACCGCTGGACAAACTGGTGGGGAGGGTATTTTTCCTGGTTCAGGAAGTGGACTTCGTTAAAGTTGTACTGGGCCTGGCCCTTGAATTCAGCCACCAGGCCCGTAAGGCCCAGCGTCTTGCCCGTCATCTCCCCGAACTGCTCCGATTCGGCGGGGTCGGTTATTTCAACCCTGCCGTCACTTCCGCTTACGTCCCACCACCGGGAGTTGCCCCAGATTTTGCCCTCTATAACGCCGTCTTCATCCATTATGGCGATGTCCCAGTAGTTTTTGCCGTTTCTGTCTTTTCTGACGGAGGATCTGGATACGACGCCCATTACCTTGAAGCGGGCGTCTTTTTCCATTCTGCGGATCT
>JAAYQT010000312.1 GCA_012519165.1 Synergistaceae bacterium | reverse complement strand
GGGCTTCCAGCCCTTCGCCGACCAGGGCATCCGTCCCTTCACTGCGGCCAGCAACATCCTGGGCAGCGACGCCGTTGTAGTCCTTGGGGCCAATCCCCAGGAAGAAGCCCCCGTATCGGCCAGCTACGTCCGGGTTTCCGCCATTGTGGAAAGAGCAAAGCTTGTCAACATCTCACAGGGTAAAAACCCCTTCGACGGCATTACTGACGTGGACGTAAGGGCAGAGTCCCCCGATGAGATTGAAAAACTGCTGGTCTCCCTCAGGGAAGCGCTGGAGTCCGGCGGGGAGCCCGCAGGGAAAGCGGGGGAGATTGCCCGCATCCTTAAAGGCGCCCAAAAGCCCGTCTTCGTCATAGGCTCCGCCCTGGCCGAGTTCCCGCACCTGGTGACGGAGGCGGTAAACCTGGCAGTGGCTTCAAAGGCCTTCTTCGACGACGGCCTGGGCGTAGTACCCATGCTTAGGGGCGGCAACTGCCTCGGCGGCCTTAACACAGTCATCGGGGACAGCGACTGGCTCAGCGAGAGCGACCTTGACTTCCTCTACGTTCTTTCCACCGGCATGGTGGACGAGGACAAACGCTCCCTGGAGGCCATGACCAGGGCAAGGTTCGTGGTAGTCCACACTCCCTTCATGGTCCACCCGCTGGTAAACATGGCGGACGTCCTCCTTCCCGCCCCGGCCTGGTTCGAAAGAAGCGGCCACTACTGCACCATGGAGGGCGAGCGCAGAAGAATGAACATGGTAGTTCCCCCCAAGGGCGACCTGAAGGGGCTTTCAGTAATAATGAGCGAACTGGCAGGCAAGCTGGGTCTGACGCTTCAGCCCTCCTCGGCCGCTCCCTGTGAAAACGTCTACGAGGCCAAGGCGCCGTCGACCGACGCCAAAACCGTCTCGCTGAAGGAGGTTCGATGATCATGGCTAAGCCGAAAGTTGCATCAGTCTGGCTTGAGGCCTGCGCAGGCTGCCACATGTCCTTTCTGGATATCGACGAAAGGATAGTGGATCTCCTCGGCAAAGTGGAGCTTACAGCCACCCCCATCACCGACATTAAGGAGTTCCCCGACGTGGAGGTGGGGGTCATCGAAGGCGCCCTCGGCAACGAGGAAGAGCTTCAGATCGCCAAGGATCTGAGGGAAAAGTGCAAGATCCTCATCGCCTGGGGAGACTGCGCCGTGTTCGGAGGAATAAACTGCATGCGGAACTTCATGCCCGCAGAGCAGGTGCTGAAAGAAGGTTTTGTGGACACCGTGAGCACGGTGAACCCCGACGGGGTAATCCCCTGCAAGGATATCCCGGCCCTTCTTCCCCAGGCTATCCCGGTGGACAGGGCCGTTAAGGTGGACGTCTACGTCCCCGGCTGTCCGCCGGACGCGGACACTATTCTATACGTCTTCAGCGAGATTCTGGAGGGGCGGATTCCCACCGTTCCCACGGACATCATGCGCTACGACTAGCGGAGGCAGCGAGTTATGGAGAAGAAAAACAAAAACACCATTGTGGTGAATCCCGTTACCCGCATCGAGGGCCACGGAAAGATAACCGTGGACCTTACCGACGCCGGGGCGGTTGACAACGTCCGTTTTCACGTAACCCAGTACCGGGGGTTCGAAGTGTTCTCAAAGGGGCGGGACTTCAGGGAGATGCCCGTCATTACCCCCCGCATCTGCGGGATCTGCCCCGTGAGCCACCACCTGGCCTCCGCGAAGGCCTGCGACGACATCCTGGGCGTAACCCTGACCCCGACGGCCGCAAAGCTGCGGGAGGTCATGCACATGGCCCAGGTGATCCAGTCCCACGCCCTCTCCTTCTTCCACCTCTCCAGCCCGGACCTCCTCTTCGGCTTCGACGCCGACCCCGCTATCCGGAACGTGGCGGGGGTGGCGCAGGAGTACCCCGATCTTGCAGTGGCGGGGATTACCATGAGAAAGTACGGCCAGGAGATCATCAAGACCCTGGGCGGAAAGAAAGTCCACCCCTGGCACAGCATTCCCGGGGGCGTAAACCGCAGCCTGAGGACCGAGGAGAAGGACGCCATGCTGGCGGACCTGCCCGGCCACAAGGCCAACCTTAAAAAGGCCATCGAGCTTGTCAAAAACTACCTTGGGGAGAACGCCGACCTGGCGGCCCGGTTTGCCACCCTGGAGACCTCCTACATGGGCCTCGTCAAGGACGGCAACCTGGAGCTCTACGACGGCCGCATCCGCCTTCGCAGCCCCAGGGGCAGGATCACCGACGAGTTCGACGACAAAGAATACCACAAGCACATAGGAGAACACGTGGAGGAGTGGAGCTACCTCAAATTCCCCTTCTACCTTCCCATGGGCTATCC
Organism: Synergistaceae bacterium; assembly: GCA_012519165.1. Taxonomy (GTDB): domain Bacteria; phylum Synergistota; class Synergistia; order Synergistales; family Aminobacteriaceae; genus Aminivibrio. Next base: position 1,926 of record JAAYQT010000312.1, on the reverse strand, counting down.
CCACGGCTCCTACAGGGTGGGCCCCCTGGGCAGGGTCAACGCCTGCGACGACATCGCCACGCCGGAAGCGTCGGCGGAACTCAAGGTCTTCAGGCAGACCACCGACGACGGCATAGTCCACTACACCCTCTACTACCACTATGCCAGGCTCATCGAAATTCTCTACGCCATGGAGCGGCTTGAGGAGCTCCTGAACGATGCCGACGTGCTGGGCTCGGAGCTCAGGATCACCGCCAACGTCACCAACCGGGAGGGCATCGGCGTAGTGGAGGCTCCCAGGGGAACCCTTATCCACCACTACGAGGTGGACTCCAAGGGCGCCATTGAAAGAGCCAACCTCATAGTTGCCACCGGCCACAACAACTACGCCATCAACAGGGGCGTGGAGCAGGTGGCCAGGGACTATATCAAGGGGCACGACGTCCCCGAGGGAGTCCTCAACAGGATGGAGCACGTCATCCGCTGCTACGACCCGTGCCTGTCCTGCTCCACCCATGCGGTGGGCAAGATGCCCCTGAAGCTCGAAATAAGGGACTCCAAGGGCGAACTGGTGAGGACCGTATTTAAAGAGTGAAGGTACTGATCTGCGGGTACGGCAACCCCTTCCGCACCGACGACGGAGTAGGGCACGTCCTGGCTCCGGGCGCGGCGGAAATCGCCCGATCCCTTGGGTGGGAAGCCGAGGTTAGGCTTGAACACCAGCTTCTGCCCGAAATGGCGGAGGAGTTCGGCGGGTTCGACCTGCTGATCTTTGCCGATGCCAGGGTCCCCGGCACGGGGGGCGAAGAGGGGTTCGATATAAGGGAGATAGGCCCCGACCCCTCCATCGAAGGGCTTAACATCCACTCCGTGGGCCCGGAATGGGTCCTGGCGCTGGCCGCCAAAATCCGGGGGAAAGTTCCCCCGTCGGTTCTGGTGAGCGTGGAAGGCGAATCCTTCGACTTCGGCGAAGGGCTTACGAAAGCCTGCAAAAAACGAACCAGCCTGGCCCTGGTCGCACTGAAGGAGCGACTGGGCGAATACAGGAAATAATGGCGCTTAAGGCGCGGCCCCCGGTACCAGCCGGGGGCCGCGCCTTTTCTTTACCCCCCTTCCCCCCTGCGGGTATTGTCGTTGACAAATATTCAGATTTCGTTATAGTGTAAACAGTCTGCCAAGTCGATAATTCGCCCTGATTCAAGTTTTATTCTTCAGGAGGGGATTGAGATGAGAATAAAGGGGATGAAATTCGTCCTTGCGGCGGCGTTCCTATGTCTGTCAGCGGCGGCTTCCGTCACGGCCGAGGGCGCTGTTTACAGGGTGTCCGTCCAGGGGAGCGTAAAGAACGACGGCTCTTCATGGGACAAGGCCCTCCACCCCGTAAACTTTATCGAAAAACTGGAGACGGCAAAAGAGGGGGACGAATTCTGGGTTGCGGCGGGGACTTACGCCCCCGACATCTGGGGAGGGAAGGACGCCAGAAAACGCAGCTTCCTGCTGAAGCGGGGAGTGGCCCTCTACGGGGGGTTTTCGGGCAAGGAGACCAAGCGAAGCCAGAGGGACTGGAAGAAGAACAAAACCATCCTCAGCGGAGAGCTCCAGGGGGACAAAAACCCGGTCAACAACTCCTACAACGTGGTCAGGGTCCACGAGACGGCAGACCAGAAGACTGTCATCGACGGCTTCTTTATAACCGGCGGGTACGCCATCGACAAGCCGGAATACCCCTACGGCGGCGGGCTGCTGAACCAGGGCAAGCCTGTCATCTCCAACTGTGTCTTTGAGGGCAACCATGCAAAGTCCGGCGGGGCGGTCTTCGCCTGGAGCAGGCCGGCCATCTCCAACTGCACCTTCCGCAACAACTATGCCTCGGAGGAGGGCGGCGCCCTTGCCATCCACCTGGACAGCCCCTCCGTGACGGACTGCACTTTTATGGACAACAGGGCC
>JAAYQT010000311.1 GCA_012519165.1 Synergistaceae bacterium | reverse complement strand
TTCCTCACCTTCGAAAACTCTTACAGGGAGGAAGCCAGGCTTAAAAGGGAGCTGACCGACTGGGGCGCCCAGATTGCCAGGGGCATGGGCGAAAAAACTCCGTCCTGCGCCGATCGTTATGAGCTGGAGGGGATCAGGGAACACTTTTCCGCCCTCAAGCGGATCTACCCGCCTCTGCGGGCCTTGCGGTTTATCGACCTGGACGGCGAGGGGGCCCCGTTGCTTAGGATTTGCTCCGAGAGCAGGGACAAGAACGCTCGCCCCCTCTCCCGGCCGCTGCCGGAAGAGCTCCGTACGGCTGCAACCAGGGCGGCGAGGGAGCGCGAGGCGGGAGTTGTCATGCCCTACGGCCCCCGCAGGGGAAAGGGAATTGCGGTATTCGCCCCCCTGGGACACGGGCGTTACTCCGGCATGGAGGCGGCCCTTTTGCTCGACCTGGACCCCTCCCTGGTATCGGAAAGGATATGGAAAGCCGCGCGGCTGCCCCTGGCGGCAGTGGCGGCCATCTGTCTTCTGGCAATCTTCGGGGGGGCTTTTTTAAGAGGAGCCTTCCGCTCCGGCGGCCCGGCGAGAGGGGGCGGAAAGGCGGAGGCCCTAATTGCCTCGCTGGCGTTCGGGTCGATAGCCTTCGCCTTCTATTTCTCCTATCTTAATCAGTCCGCCGCTCAATCCGACCTCATCTTCTACAGGATTGCCGAAAGAAGGGCAAATCAGATGGCTAGGCTGTTGAACAACTCCTGCGAAATTAAGCTTGAGACCCTGGCCTCCTTCATAAGTACCGGGGACCTGGCCAGGGAAAAGGAGTTCGCCGCGTTTACCCGGCTTCTGGGGGACGACCCCCTGGTTAAGGGCTGGGAGTGGGTATCGGCAGTCAGGGGTTCGGACTTGGCAGACTTCGAGGCAAAAGTCCGGTCGGAGGGGCGCCCCGGTTTCACCCCGTGGGAAAAGGACGGGAGCGGAGGCAGGACTGCCGTAGGGGAGAGGGAAAATTACTACATTGTGACCTACGTTTCACCCGTTGAAAAGGGCGAAGGCGCCATGGGCTTTGACATGGGCTCCGACCCTGTCAGGAGAAGGGTAATAGAAAAGAGCATTGCATCAGGAAGAACCCTGGCCACCGACCCCGTGACCCTGGTCCAGGATTCGGGCGAGGAGAAGGGTTTTCTCATTCTGAAGCCCGTCTTCCGCCAGGGGGCGGGAATAAAGGGGTTTGTTATTGCCAGGCTGGCTCTTTCCGATCTTCTGGCCTACTCTGAGGCCATGTCGAGGGACGACGGGGCCGGCGTATCCATCGCCGAGATCTACCTGGCCAGGGGCGGAGACCAGGCGGAGCTGCTGGCCTGTTCTGCGGCCGGTCACGAATGCAAGAGGGAAGGGGGAGGCCGGCAGTCGGAAGGGTCATACCTCTTCCCTCTGTCCGTCTTCGGCAAAACCTTCATTGTTGCAGTGCACAGAGGGGGCTCCTTTAATGCCGTCTACCCCCCCGACCGGGGCTTTGGAATTTTAATTTCGGGGTTTTTCCTGGTCTACGCCGTTTACTCCCTGGTTTCAGCGCTGGCCGCCAGGGGAGAGGCTCTGGAGGAGCTGGTTGAGGAACGTACCGCCGCCCTGCGGGAGAGGGAAGGGGCTTTGAAAGAGGCCCAGGAGATCGCCCGCCTTGGGAGCTGGGTTCTGGACGTGCCCTCGGGGGTTCTGACGTGGTCCGACCAGGTCTACCGCCTCTTCGGCCTGCCCTTCGGCTACCCCCAGACTTACGCCGCCTTTCTGGAAGCGGTCCACCCCGACGACAGGGAGGGCCTGGACGCCGCCTATTCGTCCTCCGTTGCGGAGGGCCTGGAAAAGTACGAGTATGAACACCGGGTGATCAACAGGGAGACGGGGGAGATTCTCTACCTCCACGAGCA
>JAAYQT010000310.1 GCA_012519165.1 Synergistaceae bacterium | reverse complement strand
TACTTTATCGATTCCAGGAGCGCCTTCATCCTCCCGCACCCGTCCCGCCAAAACCGGTCGTCATCGGGAGAAGGAGGGAAGTCGCGCTTAAAAGCATCCATAGAGCAGCCTGCTGCGGCTATCAGCTTCTTTCTGCCTGCGTCGCCGAGAAAGGCTCCCCGCTGTTCACCCGTGCAGTCGGGGCACAGGGGGCCGTCGGCGCTCCAGTAGGCGTCCCTCAAGGGCCTGCCGCAGGAGAGGCAATGCTCCAAAGAGGGGGCCATTCCCCAGGCCTCAAGCCACCTCCGGAGAAACCTCCACTCTGCCGCTCTCCTGTCCGCCCCGTCCCTGACCAGCGCCGAACACCAGTAAAAAAGGGCAACCAGATCGTCGCAGGGGAGCCCCGGAGGAAGGTGGCGGCACAACAGGCGGTCCCACTCCAGAAGCGTCCTCAGCCCCTCGGCGGAGGACCGGAGGGCCCAGAAATCCTCCCTCACGTCCACTGATTTAAGATAAAACTTTCTTGCCCCCTTGTAAAGGTTGAACACTCCCCAGGTCAAAGGCTCCGTTCCGCCCCCGAACCGGATTCTGCCCTTCCCCGCGCCGGGGGCGGAAACCCACAGGGGGCCCGTTTCCTTCAGAAGAAGGTAGAGGGATACGTTTCCCTCGGAGCCGACGTCCCTGCGCAAAACGACGCCGGAGCTGCGGAGGAAACCCTGGGGGAGGGAGTCGCTCACGGCCGCTTTTCTTTTATTCCAAGCATCCTGAGATCGCCCTCGGACCTGCGCCAGTCCGGACGGACCTTGATCCAAAGGTCCAGGTAGACCTTGTGGCCGGTAAGGGCTTCGATTTCAATCCTTGAAAGGCGGCCCGCCTCCCGGATTCTAGCCCCCTTGTCGCCTATTATTATCCGCCGCTGCCCTTCCCGCTCCACGTAGATGACGGCCCGGATGAACAGAACGTCCCGCTCTGGGTACTCGTCGGGGCTTTTGTATTCCTCTATTTCCACTGCGGCGCTGTGGGGCACTTCCTCGTGGGTAAGCCGGAGAATTTTCTCCCTGATTATTTCCGCGGCTATGAACTTCTCCGGCCTGTCCACTATGATGTCTTCGTCGTAAAGGGGAGGCCCCTCGGGCAAAAATCCTGCGACAAGGGAGATTAGGCCCGGAACGCCCTCCCCCGTTTTTGCAGAGACAAAGGCCGTCCCCGCCAGGGGCAGGCGGTTCTTGTAAAGGGATGCTGCGGTCTCGGGGGTCTTTGCCCTGTCGCACTTGTTCAATACAAGCAGAATGGGGAGGGGGGTCTTCTCCAAAAAAGATATTATCTCCCCGTCCTCGGGACTTATGGTCCTGTCGCCCGCCTCCGCCACGTAGCAGACCAGGTCCCCTTCTTCAAGGGCGCCGGTCGCCGCGTCCACCAGGGCCTTACCGAGGGCCAGGCGGGGCAGGTGTATCCCCGGAGTGTCAATAAAGACTATCTGGAGCCCTTCGCCGTTGTAGACGCAGCGAATTGCGTTCCTGGTGGTCTGGGGTTTGTCCGATACAATGGAGGCCTTAAACTCCACAATCCGGTTTACCAGGGTAGACTTGCCCACGTTGGGGCGCCCGGCAAGAACGACGGTCCCCGACCTGAAGAGGCCGTCGCCCCTCATTGCCCCTCCTCCGGAAAAAACAAAAAGGGCGCGGGGAAGAGCTTTGCCAGGCTTATGACAGCCGCCTCCGCCCCCTCCCTAAGAACCACCAGCAGGGAGGGGTTGAACTCGGCTAGGAACTGTCTGCAGGCCCCGCAGGGCATACAGGGCATACCAGACTCGCCTGCAACGGCGACGGCCAGGGGCTTTTTAAACCCGGCCGCAACCATGGCTCCTGCGGCGTTTCGCTCCGCGCACATGGAGAGGCTGAAGGAGCCGTTCTCTACATTGCACCCGGTAAAAAATTCAGGCGCGCCCTCCGCGAGGACGGCGGCCCCTACGCAGAACTGCGAGTAGGGGGCGTAAGCCCTGCCGCGGACGTCCTCGGCCGCCTTTAAAAGTTCCCCGGCAGGGGGGTAATCCTCCGGCCACGGAGCCCTTAAGCAGTCGGGAATAAAAATGCTCATTCCTCTTCCTCCCGCTCCTCCGGCGCTTCGTCCACCGGCCTGAGCCTCAGAAGCTTAATCCTGTGGTCCTCCACTTCAAGCACTTCAATCTCCCAAATTTTACCCTCGGGCGCGGAGGTGTAATAGATCTTCTCCCCCGGCGACGGGAAATCCCCGGAGATGGAGAGCACCAGGCCTCCCAGGCTTTCGGCGTCCTCGGACTCGAAGGAAGAGCCCAAAATCTCGCTGAGGTCCTCCAGGCCAAGATGGCCCTGGACCAGGCAGGAGCCGTCCTCGTCGTGGAGGAGGGTGGGCTTTTCCTTGTCGTACTCGTCCTGGATCTCCCCCACTATCTCCTCCAGGAGGTCCTCCAGGGTGGCTATGCCTGCCACTCCGCCGTACTCGTCCACCACGATGGCCATGTGGACGTGGCGACCCTTCATGGTGTTGAAGAGCTCCACCACCCTCATGCTCTCGGGCACGAAGAGGGCCTGTCGCATAATGCCCGACACGGGCGCCGAGAGATTGCCCTCAAGCAGGCTCGGGATGGTGTCCTTTACGTAGAGGATACCCGCAATATCGTCAAGGTTTTCGTCGTAGACGGGAACCCGGCTGTGGCCGTGCTCCAGGAAGATCTCCATGGCCTCCGACACGGTGGCGGTGGAGGGTACCGCGTCCATATCGGTGCGGGGGACCATGATCTCGTAAACCCTGGTCTCCTCGAAGGAGATAACCCCGTGAATCATCTTGCGCTCCACTTCTTCCAGGGCGCCCGATTCGCCCCCTATGGCCACCATCTGCTCAAACTCCTCGCGGGTTACGAAGGGGTGCCTTGCCTGGAGATCCACCTTGAACATAACGCCCATAAGTCTGACTATATGAAGCATCACCCACAAAAAGGGTGCAAGCAGAATATCCAGAAGCCTTAGGAAAGGGAGGGAAAAAGCCATGAGAACATCGGGGCGGACCACCGCGACGCACTTGGGGAAGACCTCCCCGAAGATGACGATAAGGATGCTCATGACCACCACTGCGGCAAACAGGCCCTTCTGCCCCAGGAGGGCAATAGCCAGGGAGGTACCCACGGCGCTTGCGGCCACGTTCACCAGGTTGTTGGAGATAAGGACTATGGTTAGAACCCTCTGCACGTCGCTTAACAGCCATTCGAAGAACTTCTTCTGGTAGGGGTACCGCTCCATGAGGGCCAGGATTTTACCCCGCCCCGAGGCGGTTATGGCAGTCTCGGACGCGCTGAAAAAGGCGCTCAGCAGCAGCAAAACCAGCAGGGGCAGCAGGGCGCCGGTTAGAATTTCGTTCAATTTTCGCCCCTCCCGCCGGCCGCGGCGTCAAGCAGGGCCTGGCTAAGCTTCTCCTGGGCTTCGGTCATGGCGGCCTCGCCGGCCTCTTCAGCGTGGTCCCACCCGATAAGGTGAAGGAAGCCGTGGGCCAGCATCAGGGCGGCCTCCTCCCGGAAGGTTTTATCCGGGGGGAGATTATCCCTGATGTACTCCGGGCAGATTACTATATCGCCCAGGGGCAGAACGGGCATTCCCCTGCCGGGGTGGAACTCCCCCTCCTCCTCCCACAGGGGGAAGGAGAGGACGTCCGTGGGCTCGTCCAGCCCGCGATGGAGCATGTTCTGCTCCCTCATCTCACCGGGGGAGAGAAAAGTCACGGAAATCTCAGCCTCGGGAGGCAGCTCCGCTTCCGGCGCAAACCCGGCAAAGGCCGAGGCGAAAACCTCCCCGGCGGCCGAGAGCAGATCATCCGGCAGCGCGCTACTGGCTGGGTCGGAATCCTCGCCGCTATCGAGACGCAAGTGAACCTTCAATTGATTGTTCCTCCTGTTTTTTAAGTTTCATATCCGCCGCCACCTCGTCCTTAATCTCTTTAACTTTCCTCGTATGATACATGGACTGGAAAGCGTAAAGCAAGGTCCCCTTTATTTCGGCCAGGTCGCGCAGGGTGAAATCCACGTCGTCAAGCTGTCCTTCCGCAGTCTTGGCATCCACCACTTCCCCGATGATCTTCTCCAGATCGGGCATGGCGCCGGAGGCGGCCCTGACCTCGGATCTCACTGCCGCCTCCACGGAGTCCACCAGCATTAGAAGGCCGGTCTCCCTGGATCGGGGGCGGGGGCCGGGATAGCAGAACTGATCTCTGGGTATGACCTGACCCATGTTTTTTGCCTTGCGGTAAAAGTAGGAGAGACAGGTGGTGCCGTGGTGCTCGGCAATAAACTCCCTTATCTTTTCGGGCAGCCGGTACTCCTCGGCCAGCTCCAGGCCATCCCTGATGTGGGCGACTATTACCAGCGCGGACATGGAGGGTTTAAGCTCGTCGTGGATGTTTTCGTTGCCCATCTGGTTTTCAACAAAGAACTGGGGCCGCCGGAGCTTGCCTATATCGTGGAAGTAGGCCCCCGCCTTCAGGAGGTTGGAGTTCATCCCCAGCCTGTCGGCGACGGCCTCCGCCAGCGTTCCCAGCATGAGGGAGTGATGGTAGGTGCCCGGAGCTTCAATCTGAAGTTTTTTTAGAAGGGGGTTTGAGGGGTGGCTAAGCTCCATAAGCCGCAACGGGGAAAGGACGTCGAAGGTGTTTTCAAGCAGGGGCAGGAAGGCGATAACCAGTGAACTCCAGCCCGCGGTGCCCGCCACCATGTAGAGTACCAGGCCGGGGTAGAAGCCCAGGCCGAAGATCCAGCGGATGAAGACGCCCACCCCGGACATAAGCAGCCCCAGGATGAAGAGCTGCCGCCACAGGTGTCCCCTGGAGTGGATCTCCTGGAATAAGAACGACCCTGCAAGGGAGCTGATAAGCCCCATGAGGGAGATGAGAAGGATGTGCAGGGCCGAAAGCCCCGTAACCACCAGCGCGCTGAGGATGCTGCCCCCCAGCACTGCGGGGAGGGCAAGGCCCGAGGGAAGGGT
>JAAYQT010000309.1 GCA_012519165.1 Synergistaceae bacterium | reverse complement strand
TTAAGGACATTAATTTCATGGGAAACGGTACACCTCCGGACCCCTGTACATACTTCTTTAACAGCGGATGGGCGGCCTCCCCGCCTTACTCTGCCCGGCGGGCGAGCGCCGCCTCAAGGTCGGCAAAGGCCTGCTCCAGTTCCGGGAGAAGGCTCAAAAGGGCCTCCAGGTCTCCCTCCCTGCCGGCCTTCTCAGCCCTGAAGGCAAGCTCCCTGACTTTCTCGCCGCCTATTCCCCCGGCGGCCCCTTTAAGGGTGTGGGCGTGCCTGGCGGCCTGCTCCGCATCCCCCGCCCCGGCCCGCTCCCTTATCGCGGCCAGTTCGGCGGGTATCTCGGCGGCGAAGTCCGCCAGGATATCAGCAACGGCCTCCCGGTCTCCGCCGAGGTTTTCCAACAGAAACTCCGGGTCAAATACCTTAAGTTCTTTTTCCGGCGTTCTTCCTGTCCCTTCTGCGGGCCGTCCGGCGCCGGAGACAACCCGGGCCAGGGTCTCAAGGAATATCCGCCGGTCGATGGGCTTTGAAAGGTATTCATCCATCCCCGCCTCCATGCACATCTCCCTGTCGCCGGGCATGGCGTGGGCAGTGAGGGCTATAACGGGAACGGGGGGCGCCGTCCCCTCCCTCTCGGCCTGGCGAAGGAGACGGGTGGCCTCCAGGCCGTCCATCACCGGCATCTGCACGTCCATGAAGACCGCGTCGTAACGGCTCTTTTCCAGGGCCGCAAGGGCCCCGGCGCCGTCTTCGGCAAAGTCGGACTCAATACCGGCGCCCATCAGGATGGCGGCAATCACCCTGCGGTTAACGGAGTTATCCTCGGCCACCAGGACTTTCAGCCCCTCCGGCAGTACGACCGTCCCCCGCCCCGCAGCCGGCGCCGGTTTTCCTTCCTCTTCCAGGCAGGAAACTTCAGTAATTTTAACCGTGAACCAAAACTCCGACCCCGGCCCTCCTCCGTCCAGGCCGGAGGGGCTTGACGCCCCTATCTCCCCGCCCATTAACCCGGCCAGCTCCTTTGAAATGGCAAGGCCCAGGCCGGTCCCTCCATGCCGCCTGGTAAGGGTGGGGTCCACCTGGGAGAACTCGGTGAAGAGGCGGCCCAGAGCCTCTTCTGAAATTCCTGCCCCCGTATCGGCAACCCTGAAAAGGAGGGTGGAGCGGCCTTCTTCGTCCGGTCCCTCGCCGCTCACCGTAACTGCAATGGCGCCTTCGTCGGTGAACTTTACCGCATTGTCCAGCAGGTTGGCCAGAATCTGCCTTATCCTGAACCTGTCCCCCAGAATGCACTTCGGCGCTTCGGGCGAAAGACCGCCGCTGAAACCAAGACCCTTTATGGACGCCCGGGCCGCGCCGGAGGCAAAAATTTCTTCCATGAACTCCCGCAGGCAGAACTCTTCCTCCCGCAGCATCAGCTTACCCGCCCCCAGCTTGGAAAAGTCGAGGACGTCGTCGATAAGGTCGAGAAGGTGCCTTCCGCTTGATTTAAGAAGGGCCGTGTATTCTCTTTGTTCATCGGTAAGGGGAGTATCCCCCAGGATATCCGCCAGGCCTATAACGCCGTTCAGAGGGGTGCGGATTTCGTGGCTTACGTTGGCCAAAAACTGGCCCTTGGCAACGTTTGCCGCCTCGGCCTTTTGCGCCAGCTCCCTGGCCTCGGCCAGGGCCGCTTCCAGGGAGGCGTTGGCAGAGGCAAGCTCTGCGCCGGCCTTTTTAAGGGCCATTTCCGAAAGTTTGCGCTCGGTTATATCCTGCACCATGCCCATGGAACGGACTATCTTTCCCGTTTCGTCCCTGTAGTGCCTGCACTGCTCGTGGAGGTAGAGAATCTCCCCCGTCTCCCTGTTGATCACCCGGTGTTCATACTCGTACTTTTCCAGGCCCTCGGCCACGGAGGACGAATAGGCGGCGTCCAGGCCCTCTCTGTCGTCGGGGTGGACCGCCTCCAGGAATGCGGCGTAAGTCTGGGGGGAGCCGAAGGGCAGGCCGAAGAGGCGGTAGACCTGGTCGGACCACGTCAGAACTCCCGAGGGCACGTCCAGAACCCAGCTCCCAAGGCGGGCGATCTCCTGGGCCTCTTTCAAAGCCCCTTCCCTCTCCCGCAGGGCGGCGGTGCGTTCCTCAACCAGCTCCTCCAGGGCCTCTCCCCTGGCGGCCAGCGCTGAAACCAAGGAGTAAACGGCGTAGACCAGGAAAAACCCCGCAATTAAAATTCCAAAGCCCCGGTCGGGGGGGTAGACGGCATTAAAGGAGCCCCCTCTGTGTACTGCAACAATTAAGGTTTTGCCGAAGACGGACAGGGGGAAGAGGTATGCCCCTTCCGACTGCCGGCCTCCCCCTTCCTTCTTGCATTCGTGACCGGCCGCAGAGCAGGCCAGCAGCTCCGCCTGGTCTCCGCCTCTGGCCAGGTAGATCTCGGCGATGGATACGCCGGCCCCGTCGTCTCGCGACATGCTCTCCGAGTAGGCCAGAAGTTCAGAAAGAGCCAACCTGGCAATTACAAATCCTTTTATTCCCGCCTCCTGGTTGAACACGGGCTTAAGAATGAGGAGGCCCTTCTCCTCGCCCGA
>JAAYQT010000308.1 GCA_012519165.1 Synergistaceae bacterium | reverse complement strand
GCTTCGCCCCCGGAATCCTCATGGGGCTGGCCACGTGCCTTGTCAGCTGGGTAATAGCAAAGAAGAAGGGCTACAGGGGCGGCGAGAAGGCGACTTTTGCAAAAATTGCCTCCACCTTCAGGGACTGCATCTGGGCCCTGCTGATGCCCATTATAATCCTGGGGGGGATCTACGGCGGAATCTTCACCCCCACGGAGGCCTCGGCGGTGGCGGCGGTCTACGGAGCTTTCATTGGCATGTTCGTCTACAAGGACCTAAAGATGAAGGACGTTCCGGGGGTGCTCTTAAGCGCCGCATGCAGCACCACCATGATTATGTACGTGGTGGGGGCGGCAAACCTCTTCGGCTGGATACTTACCAACGCCCAGGTACCCCACAGGATAGCGGCGGGCTTCACCGCCATGACGGACAGCCCCCTGGTATTCCTCATGCTGGTCAACCTGCTGCTGCTCTTCATAGGCACCCTGCTTAACGCCTCTGCGGCTGTGGTAATCCTCACCCCCATTTTGCTTCCAGTTGCGCTGAAGCTGGGCATCGACCCCGTCTTCTTCGGAGTGCTCATGGTGGTTAACCTTGCCATCGGCTGCATCACTCCCCCCGTGGGGCTGGACCTGTTCGTGGTTTCGAGCATTACAAAGCTGTCCATCGACAGGATTATGAGGGACGTAATGCCCTACCTCATTGCCCTGATAGTGGTGCTGCTTATTGTCACCTGGTTCCCGGATATTATTCTCTTCCTGCCCCGGCTTATGAGGGGAGGCTAGAGCTGATCCGCCCCGCCCCCTCGCCGGGGGCGGGGTTTTTTTCAGGAGGTATGTAAATGAACAAGACTGTTGAAGCCCTTGCCAGGGTCCTGGCCAGTTCCGATTCCACCATCGTCTTCACCGGGGCGGGTATGAGCACCGAGTCGGGCCTCCCCGATTTCCGCTCCTCGGAAGGCCTCTGGGGTAAATACCGGCCCGAGGAGCTGGCCTCTGCGGAGGCGCTTAACCGTAACTTTGAAAACTTTGTCACCTTCTACCGGAGCCGCATCGACTCCATGGGGGACGTAAAGCCGAACAGGGGCCACGAAATTTTGGCGGCATGGGAGGAAAAGGGCCTGGTTAACGCCATTGTCACCCAGAACGTGGACGGCCTTCACCAGGCGGCGGGTTCGAAAAAAGTGCTGGAACTTCATGGTACCCTGCGAAGGGTGCGCTGCCAGGCCTGCGGCGCGGAGTACCCGGCCGCAGATTACGCAAAGAGAGCCGACTGCGCAAAGTGCGGCGGCAAGCTGCGGCCCGCAGTGGCGCTCTTCGGCGAGATGCTGCCCGAGGATGCCCTGTCCGAGGCCTTCAGCCTGTCCGCCTCCTGCTCCCTTTTTATTGTGCTGGGCTCGTCCCTGACCGTCTCCCCCGCCAACATGATGCCGGAGCGGGCCAAGAGCGGCGGCGCCGCCCTCTTCATAGTAAACAAAACCCCTACCCACCTGGACGGTATGGCCGACGGGGTGGTAAACGCCTCCATCGGCGACGTGCTTGTGGCCGTCGACGACCTTGTTCAAAAACAGCAGCCCTTCGGTCCCGAATAGACGGGCAAACGCCCGGGCGCATAGGAGTATAATGGAGCCGGGCCGGGGCGGCTTAACCGCCCCGGAATCAAGGCGATTGGCGGCCCTTTACGACCGTCCGTCTACACTAAGGAGGGGTTTTTTATGAAAACGTATTCCGTAGGGCTTGTGCCGGGGCCGGTTTCAGTCCCCGAGGAGTTCAGAAGGGCTTACCTTGAGAACTTTGCAAGCGCGGACCTGGAGGAGGACTTCTTTCTTCTTTACGAAGAAAACGAGCGGCTGCTCGGGCAGATGCTTAAGACGAAAAATTCAGTGGTTATCCAGAGCGGCGAGGGTATGGCGGCCCTTTGGGGCGCGCTTAAGAGCTGCCTGGCCCCCGGCGACAGGCTGCTGGCCGTGTCCAACGGCCCCTTCGGCCGGGGCTTCGGCGAGATGGGCGAGGGGCTGGGCATGGAGGTAAGGATCATCGAGGCCCCCGACGGCGAATTTCCCGGCGTCGACGAGATCCGCACCGAGGCGCTGGCCTTCCGGCCCCGCATGATCACCGCCATCCACTGCGAGACCCCAAGCGGCCTCTTGAACCCCATAGCGCCCCTGGGGGAGATTGCCCGGGAGGCTAACGCCCTGCTCTGCGTGGACTACGTGGCAAGCGCGGGGGGCGCCGACGTGCGCACCGACGAGTGGGGGATCGACCTGGGGCTGCTGGGAAGCCAGAAAGCGCTTTCGCTGCTGCCAGACCTCACTATGACCGCCGTAAGCGACAGGGCCTGGCGAGCGGCGGAACGGGTTAACTACCAGGGTTACGAGGCTCTTCTGCCGTGGAAGGACGGCGTTAAAAACCGCTACCTGCCCTACACCCACAACTGGCAGGCCATGAGCGCCCTCAACCTCGGCCTTAAGGCCTTGCTGAAGGAAGGCCTGGACGCGTCCTTCCAGCGCCACGAAAAGGCGGCGGCCTACTGCCGGGAGAGGCTTGCCGCCATGGGAGTGAAGATCTACCCCCAAAGGGAGGAGCTCTCCTCTCCCACGGTTACCGCGGCCCTTGTGCCGGCGGGGTGGACCTGGGAAAGACTTGACGGCGCCCTGCGGGAGAAGGGCATGGTCGTGGGCGGCAGCTACGGGCCCCTCGCCGGGAAGGTGTTCCGCATAGGCCACATGGGCTCCCAGGCGGATATGGGCCTTGTGAAAAAGGGAATGGACATTCTGGAGGAAGTTCTGGGATAATACGGGTACGGGGGCAGAGCTTGCCCCCGTACCGATGGTATCTGTCGTACAGAAAACCTGAAACCGGATCCCCCGCGTACGCCCGGGATGACAAAACTATGATGATTTTTTAAGAAAAACACTACTCAACCGCCAAAGGAGAGATCCCCCATGAAACTTCTCCGCAACAGGATTTTTGCTGTCATCGCCCTTTTGATTCTTCTGCCCGCCGCCGCCTTTGCAGGCAGCGGGGTTACGCTGCTCTCCATGAACGACATCCACGGCCGTATCTACCCGGAGGACGGCGCCGGAGGCCTTGCCAAGGCCTCAACCATAGTCAGCCGCGCAAGGGACGAAGCGCCGGGGGACGTTTTCCTCTTCGAAATAGGCGACGTAAACGAAGGGCCCCTCTTTTTCTACTTCCGGGGCCACGCGGAGATGAGGGGGCTCTCCCTCATGGGAGTGGAGGCGGGGACGCTGGGGAACCACGAGTTCGACCTGGGCGAGGAAGTCCTGTTTGAGGCCGCGCGGCGGGCCAACTTTCCCATTGTAGTATCCAACCTCAGGTACAGGGACGGCCGCCCCGCCCCTTTCCCCCAGTGGGGGTCCGCTGCCTCCGCAGGCGGACTTAAGATCGGCTATTTCGGCCTTGTGCCCCCGGCCCTGGCTTCGGTAACGTCGGGCAGCGGCGGCTTTGCCGCCGGACAGGACCTCGGGGGCGAGGCGGAGCGGATGGTCTCCCTGCTAAAAAGGGAAGGGTGCGATATTATCGTGCTCCTAAGCCACTGCGGCCTGGAGGACGACCGGCTCATCGCCCGGTCCGTAGCCGGGATTCACGCCATCCTGGGCGGCCACAGCCACACCCTCATGGAGGAAGGGGAGTTTGTCGAGGGGCCGGGAGGCTGGGTGACCGCCATAGGCCAGGCGGGCTCCTACGCCAGGCACGTGGGCAGGATGGACCTTGCGCTCCAGAATGGCCGGGTGGACGCAGAGAACACCTCCTGGCGGGTTATTCCCCTGGGCGCGGACGTGCCCGAGGACAAGAGGGTGGCCTGGCTTATCGAGCCCTTCAGGGAGAGGCTGGCGGAAAAACTTTCGGTCCCGCTGGCGCCCCAGCCCGCAGACATGGACGGCAGGGCGGAGACCCTGAGGCGTAAAGAGGCGCCCCTGGGCAGCTTCATTGCCGACGCCTTCCGCTGGAAGGCCGGTACGGACGTGGCCTTCGTCGGAGGCGGCAGCATCAGGGGAGATAAGGTCTACAAGGCGGGCGACGTGTCCTATGCCGACATAACCAACATGATGCCCTTCGGCGGTTCCCTGTGGAAAGGCGCCCTGTCGGGGGAGGACCTGCTGGCAGTGCTTGAGACCAGCGCGTCGGGCCTTATCGCGGAAGGAGACGACTACGACGGCGCCATGAGGGTCCCCACGGGGGGTTTTCTGCAGGTTTCGGGACTTAGGGTAGTTTTCGATTCCCGAAAACAGCCCCTTTTGATAGACAGCAACAGCGTGGTAAGAAAGGCGGGCGAGCGGCTGGTAAGGGCGGAAATTCAGCGGGAAGACGGCTCATGGGCCCCGCTGGACCCCAAAAAAACCTACACAGTGGCAGTAACCGACTGGACCGGCGGCGGCGGCGACAAACACTATATCTTTAAGAAGAACGCCTCCGTCTTCGCTTCCATGGAGCAGATGTACCTTGAGGCAACAGCGGAGTACATCCGGTTCAGGGGAGAGATGGCGGCGGATGTTGAAGGCAGGATCACCATAATTGAATGAAAGAGGGAAGGGCATGGAAAGAACGACCATAGGCTACGAAAAGCTCAGAAGCTACCTGGCGGACATGCTTGAGAAGGGCCTGGGCTACGACAGGCAGACGGCGGAGACGGGGGCTTACGTCCTTGCCGAGGCGGACGCAAGGGGGCACGCATCCCACGGCGCGGCCAGGGTTAAGCTGTACCACGACACCATCCAGGACGGGGACGCCGTTGCCGACGGCAAGCCGGAGATAGTCCACGAGACCCCCGTTTCCATGGTGATCGACGGCCACAGCGGCTCGGGCTTTGCGTCCTCCAAACTGGCCATGGACAGGACCATCGAGAAGGCCCTTGCCTCTGGCGCCTGCATGACCGCGGTGCGGAACACGGGGCACTTCGGCATGGCGGGGGTGTGGGCGGAGATGGCCGCCGACCGGGGAATGATAGGCATAGCTTTAACCAACACTGTGCGGGCCGGAATTCCCCTCTTCGGCAAGGAGAGACTGCTTGGCACAAACCCCATCTGCGTAGCCATCCCCAGGGGGGAGAAACCCCACTTCCTGCTTGACATGGCCACCACCACCGTGGCCCTGGGCAAGATCGAGGTGGCCGCTCGGAGGACGGGGATCATGCCCGCGGGCTGGTTTGTGGACGAGGAGGGGGAGGACACCCAGGACGCAGTGAAAGCTGAAGAGATAAGCCGCTCGGGGACAAACCCCTACGGCGGCATGACATACCTCGGAGGCACCGACGAAACCATGGGCGCCCACAAGGGTTACGGCCTTGGGCTCCTTGTAGAGCTTATGACTGCGGGGATGTCCCTGGGGAACCCCACCTTCGACACCTACTCCGGCAAGGGAGGCCTCTGCCACTACTTCCAGGCCACCAGGCTGGACCTCTTCGGTGACGCCGGCGCCATCGAGGCCCACGTGGAGTACATCCTTAAAACCCTGCGGGAATCCCCCAAAGTGCTGGGCAGGGACAGGATTTACATCCACGGCGAGAAGGAGCACGAGAACCGGAAGAAGTCCCTTGAAGAAGGGGTCTTCCTGGACCCGGCCACCTGGAAGAGGCTGGACTACTACGCCGACCTATTCGGCCTGCCCCACCCGGAGCCCTGATCAGTCGGGGATATTCTTAAGGTCCTCCTCCCAGGGGGCGGAGCTGCCGTCGCTCGGCGCGGCGTACCCGACCCTGGGGGAGAGGCTCCCCGCAAAGACGGCCGGCCCGTCGGGGGCGCAGGAACGTTTGAACTGACTCGTCCTGAAAAAACGCCTCACGAAGACGGAGAGCCATTTTTTAATCTCGGCCCGGGGGTATTTGCCGCCCCAGGCCGCCTCGGCCAAAAAGGCTATTTTTGACGGCAAAAAGCCCCGCTCAAGAGTGTAGAAGAGGTTGAAGTCCTGGAGCTCGTAAGGGCCCACGGCGGCCTCGGTGCTCTGGGCGGGGCCGTCTTCTGCCGCGCCGGGCACCAGCTCGGGGCTTATCTCCGTGGCAAGGACGGCCTCGAAGGCCCGGCCCGCCGCCTCGCCCATCACCGCCCCGTCGGCGGCATGGCGGATAATGGCCTTAACCAGGGTCTTGGGAACGCCGCAGTTCACGTTGTAGTGGGACATGTGGTCCCCCACGCCGTAAGTGCACCACTCCAGGGCCAGCTCGCTCATATCCCCCGCCCCCACTACCATGGCCCCGGCCGCGTTGGCAATCCTGAAGAGG
>JAAYQT010000307.1 GCA_012519165.1 Synergistaceae bacterium | reverse complement strand
TCCACCAGGATGCCGGTACACTCGGTAAACCTGTGGCAGACCACGCCGAGTCGTTTTGCCGCCTCAAGGTACGCAAAGGTGGTGAGGAAGGGGTCGGCATGGCCGTCCCTGTCGTGAAAGAAAAATCCGACGCCGTCGTCGGCCGCCAGTCCGGGACAGATCTCCCTGGCCTCGGAAAGGCTTATCTCCCGGGAGTGGATCCCCAGGGAGTTCTGAAGATTTTTTCCGTTTCTCAGGGATTCAAGTTCTTTTTCATTATAGGCAACCAGGAGGTAGCCTCCCTGGTTGAGGCCGATGGACATTCCCAGTTCATCGTCAAGCTGTTCGAAAATATCCAGGGCGGCTACGCCCAGGCGGCAGTTCATCTCGGTTCCCCACTGGGCCCTGATTCCCGCTCCGCACCTGCCGGTAGACCCTCCGCAGATTGTGTCTCTTTCAAGGATTACAATGTCCTTTATGCCGTTTTTAGCCAGGTAGTAGGCCGTGGAGACTCCAATTATGCCTCCTCCGATTACCACTGCTCCGGCAGTGTTTTTCCACTCCATCAGTCTTTTCCCCCGTCCGCCAGAAGGCCGATTTTAATGGGTTTTACAGGGGGCCGGACTGTGGCGGGAGCAACTTCGGTAAGAGGTTTGCCTGTTTTTTTGGCGATCTCCCGCATTAGTATATCCTGGCACCCCCTGCCCTGGCAGGGACCCATTCCAACCCGCAGAATCCGTTTCAGCTCCTCCACGGTGTCGTAACCCCTGTCGATCCATTCATGAATTTCGGAGAGGGTTATCTCCTCGCATCGGCATACGTAGATTGTCTCAGGTCCGGGTTCTTTTTTCGACATATTATTCCACCACCCTGAAAGTCCTGAATTCGCCAGCGATCTCCTTGGGAGCGGAGACGTGGACAACAAAGGTTCTGTCCTTCTTGGGCTGGGTTACATTTTCTACCGTTCCGAAAGCAATGAATTCTCCGGTGCGGTTAAGGCACTGGACTTTTGAACCTTTTTCGGGAAGGGGGAGCAGTTCGTAGGGAAGCTTGAAAAGGGCCCTGTCCTCGGAGAAAGTCATGTCAATTACAAAGCAGGCCAGGCCCGGGCAGGACGCCACGCAGAGGGTACACCCGGTGCAGAGGGTCGGATCCACAACGGGAGTATCGTTTATGTCTGCAAAGGGACGGATGGCCCCTGTAGGACAGCTGGTATGGCAGGGGTTGCAGGGAATCCTCTGGGGGCACTCTATGATCACCAGGCCGTTTTTTTTAGAATTCCAGAACTCCCTGTCCGGCAGAACAGCGCCCTCCCGTTCTCCGGTAAGAACCCCGCTGTTGAAAAGTTCGTCGATGTTAACCATTGGCTGCACCCTCCCACTTGTCTACCAGCGCGCACTCCAGTCCCTGGCAGATTTTGGCGCCCGCCTCGCCCGCTCTGAGGGCCTCCAGACGCCTCCAGTACTCTTCCAGTTTTGCCCGTTCAGTCGGGTACCCCAGGGATCCGGCGGCGGAAAGGCCTGCAATACGGCCCTCCACCATGGCCGCGCTTGCCTCCTCTATGCCGCTTGCATCCCCGGCGGTGTAAAAATCGGGGTTTGAGGTCTTCATGAAAGGGTCCCTTCTGGCGACCAGGCCGCACAGCTGAGGAACGTACATCATCTCGCACCCCGCCTGGGACAGAAGTTCAGTGGTGGGGGAAAGCCCGACCGCAATGCAGATTGTATCGCAGTCAATAAATTTCTCCTCGCCTACAGGCTCAAACCGCTCGTTGAGCCCGGTAATATATGCTCCGGTCACAACTCTCTCCCCTGCGGCCCTCTTTATTGAGTGGCGCAGAAGGATGGGAACGCCCATCCGGCGGATTTTGGCGGCGTGGACCCAGTACCCGCCCACCCTTGGCGCTGCCTCCACTACGGCGGCCACTTCTACGCCCGCCTGCATAAGTTGATAGCTGACAATAAGGCCGATGTTGCCCGCTCCCACCATCAGGACCCGTTTACCCGGCATAACGCCGTAGACGTTCATAAGGGTCTGGACTGCGCCCGCCCCGTAGACTCCGGGAAGGTCGTTGTTGGGGAAGGGTATCAGGCGCTCCTGGGCGCCCGCCGCAATTATGGTTCTTTTTGCCTTGATGTGGAAATAGTCTTCTTCGCCGTGTGTGGCGGAAAATGTGTCGTCTTCTGAGTAGTAGCCTGTAACCGTGGAGTTGATCCGGACGTCTACCTTGTCGCCCAAAGCTTTTATTTCGTCCAGGAGGATGCCGGCAATTTTGAATCCTCTGGTTCCCGCATATTCGTCCTTGCTTCCGAAAAATTTATGGGTCTGCTTTACCAGCTGTCCGCCCAGGTGCAGATCGCTTTCTATCACCGTTACCGAGGCTCCGGCCCCGGC
>JAAYQT010000306.1 GCA_012519165.1 Synergistaceae bacterium | reverse complement strand
GCATCACCCTGGGCGGACGGGCGGTGGACATCAGGGTAAGCTCCGTCCCCGTGCAGCACGGGGAGCGGCTGGCCCTCCGGCTTCTCGACAAGGGCTCGGGGCTCCTGGGGCTTGAGGAGCTCGGCATGGACGGCCCCTCCAGGGAGGCCATGACGGCCCTTGTTAAAAACCCCCACGGCCTCATCCTCTTCACGGGCCCCACGGGCTCGGGGAAGACCACCACCTTATATGCCATCCTGAAAAAACTTGCGGGCCCCGAGGTGAACATAATCACCGTGGAGGACCCCATCGAGTACGACCTTGAGGGAGTGGGGCAGATACAGGTAAACGAAAAGGCGGGGGTCACCTTCCCCTCCGCCCTCCGCTCCATCCTCCGGCAGGACCCGGACATAATCATGATAGGAGAGATGAGGGACTTCGAAACGGCCCGCATCGGTGTCCAGGCGTCCCTCACCGGGCACCTGGTGCTTTCCACCCTTCACACCAACGACTCCATCTCCGCCACAGTGCGGCTTATCGAGATGGGGATAGAGCCCTATCTGGCCTCAGGGAGCCTGCTCGGGGCTGTGGCCCAGCGCCTTGTCAGAACCGTCTGCCGCGACTGCTCCGCATGGGAGGAGGCCCCCGCCCTCTTTAAGAGGGAGGGAGTGGAGAAGGTCCTCCGGGGCAAAGGGTGTCAAAGCTGTATGGGGACGGGTTTTAAGGGCAGGGCGGGGCTATATGAGCAGTTCATCCCCGACGAGGCGTTGCGGGAGCTTGTGGCGGGCAGGGCAACCGTTGCCGGGATCCGGGCCGCCGCAAGGCAAAAGGGCTTCAGAACCCTTTGGGATCTCGGCCTTGACGCGCTGAAGCGGGGCCTTACATCGCCGGAGGAGCTGCTGCGGGTTGTCTCGCCGGGAGAGTTCGGGACAGCGGCGGAGGAAGCCTAGATGCCTGTTTTTCGCTACGCTGCTTACGACGGGGAGGGCAGGCTGGAGAGGGGCGCGGTAGACGCTCCCTCGGCGTCGCGGGCCGGGGAACTCCTGGCCGCCCGGGGGCTTACTGCGGTAGAGATTGCCGAGGCCGTTCAGAGGAAGAAAAGAGTGGCAAAGGCCTTCGACCTTTCCTATCATGCCCTGTTTTGCCGGGGGCTCTCTTCCTACCTGAAGCGGGGGGTGCCCCTGGCCGAAGCCCTTAAATTCCTGAGCCGCCATTCGTCGGACAAAAGAGTTGCCGAGGCCTGCATCCACCTCCACGAAAGGGTCCACGAAGGCGCAAGGCTGTCCTCCGCCATGGAGGAGACGGGCCTTTTCAGGGAGGATATGGTCAGGATCGTGGAGTCGGGGGAGAGAACCGCCGCCCTTGGAGGGGCGCTGGAGCAGGCGGGCGCCCTCTACTCCATGCAGGCGGGGTGGCGGCGCAAGATCCGCTCCGCCCTCACCTATCCGCTGGCCATGGCCGCAGTGGGAGCGGGGGTAATAGTCTTTCTGCTTACTTACGTGGTCCCCCGCCTGGCTGACCTCTTCGCCGATATGGGCCAGGACCTGCCTCTGCCGACAAAAATTCTCCTGGGCGCTGCGGCCTTTCTGCAGTCCTGGCAGCCCGCCTTTATCCTTGTCGCCCTTTCCCTGGGCCTGTGGATAAAGCGCAAAAAGAGGCTGCCGGGATTGCCCTTTTTCCGCCGCATAAGGGAGAATATTACCCTGGCGCTGGTCATGTCCCACCTTAAAACACTGCTCTCGGCGGGAATCCCGCTGGTGCAGGCCCTCTCCATGGCCTCTTCCATGGACTCGGACCCGGGCCGCTGGCTGGAGGCGGCAAGGCTGGTGAAGGAGGGTTTCAGGTTTGACAGGGCCCTTGAGAAGCTGGAGGCCTTTCCCGAAGAGGCGGTGTATATTATAGGAATCGGCGAACTGGGAGGGGATTTGCCCGGCGCCGTAGCCCAGGTAGCAGAGATGAACTGGGAGGAGGCTGGGGACCGGATGGACAGGGCGGCGACCCTTGCGGAACCGCTCCTGGTGCTTTTTCTGGGGTTTGCGGTGGGCTTCGTGGTCATCGCAGTTCTCCTGCCCATATTCGACCTGTCGGGCCTGGCTGGATGAGGCCCTTTTGAAAGGGAGGTTTGCCATGATTAAATTTAACAAAAAGCGAAAGGGGTTTACCCTGGTGGAAGTGCTGGTGGTGGTGGTCATCCTCGGTCTGCTGGCCGCCCTGGTGGTACCCAGGGTGGTGGGCAGGGGAGAGGACGCCAAGAGGACTGCGGCGGCGGTGCAGATCCGGGAGATCGAGCAGGCCCTTGAGATGTACAGGCTGGATAACAGCCACTACCCGTCCACGGCCCAGGGGCTGGAGGCCCTGGTGACGAAGCCCTCCATACCCCCCGAGCCCAAGAAGTACAGGGAAGGGGGCTATCTCCGCAAGCTGCCTGAGGACCCCTGGGGAAGCCCCTTTATCTACCGGCGGCCCGGCGACAGGGGCGAATTTGACCTCTTCTCCATGGGCGCCGACGGCGAGGAGGGGGGAGACGGCCCCGGCAGGGATATAACCAACTGGGACTAGCGCGCCTGTTTCCCCCTAAAAATGTCAATCCGTGTTAAAATCAGTCATTAATTTATTTTCTTTAAACTCAGAAGGAGGGATATCGTGAGCTTTTTCGAGCACTTCGGCCTCACCAACGCGGGCGACGTGGCCACCGCCCTGCTCATGCTAGTAATGATCTGTTACGCCATAGGGGACATAGTGTCCTACAAGACCAAGGCCGTCTTCTCCATGATCTTCGTCACCGGCATCGTTTTCCTTGTAGGGTTCTGGTACGGATTCCCGAAGGACATCTTCCAGAAAACCGGCCTGATGGCCTACGCCGCAGTGGGCCTGCCAATCATCATCACCCACATGGGGACCCTCATGAAGCTGAGGGATATCAAGCAGGAGTGGAAGACGGTCATCATCGCCGTAGTGGGCCTTATCGCCCTCTCTATCGGGCTGTTTTACGTTGCCGGGCCCTTCCTTGGCCGGGAGATGGCCCTCACCGCAGCGGGCCCCGTTTCAGGCGGAATAGTGGCCACCATAATTGTCTCCGAGGCGGCCAAAAACGTGGGAATGGAGCATTTGGCGGTCTTTGCCACCCTCATCCTCGTTTTGCAGAACTTCGTGGGCCTTCCCATCGCCTCCTTCTGCCTCAAGATTGAGTCCAGACGGCTTCTGGGAGAGTACCGGAGCGGCGCCGCCGAGGGAGTTAAAAAGGGCGCCGACCCGAAGAGCGACCCTGAAATCCCCACCTTCAGGCTCTTCCCCGCCCTTCCCAAGGGTTTGCAGACCCCCTTCGTGCTTCTGGCCAAGATAGCCATCGCCAGCTGGCTTGCCCTCCTGGCGGCCCAGTATTTCAACGAGTTCATCATTGCCAAGGGGATGCCCTACCTCCAGATCCACAAGTTCGTCATGGCCCTGATCATGGGCATTATCCTTTACGAGGTGGGCTTCCTGGAGCACAAGATCCTGGACAAGGCAAATTCCATGGGGTACGCCATGTTCTTCTGCCTTATCTTCATCTGGGCAAGCCTGCCCCAGGCTACTCCCGAGCTTGTCAGATCTCTGGTGACCCCTTTGGTCCTGGCCTTCGGCGTGTCGGTGATTGCCATCGCCATCTCCACCTTCTTTACCTCGAAGCTGCTGGGGTACTCCTGGGCCATGGCCACCGCCATCGCCGTAAACTGCCTCTTCGGCTTCCCGGCTAACTTCATCCTCACCAACGAGGTTATCAATGCAACCTGCGAGACCGACGAGGAGAAGGACCACTGCATGACCTGGCTTCTGCCGAAGATGCTTGTGGGCGGGTTTACCACCGTAACCATCGGGTCGGTAATTTTGGCGGGCTACCTGGCGCAGATTATAGAAACCCTGGCGAAATAGCGGCCTTAGGCGTTATTACAATAAGGGAGGCGGGACCGCCCGCCTCCCTTATCACTTAATCCACCGCCAGCATAACGCTGTCGGCCTTGATTACGGCAATAGCCTCGCCGCCCACGGAAATCCCGAGGTTCTTCACCGAGTCCATGGTAACCACCGAGACCACCGTGTTGCCGCCGCCGATATCCAGGGTAACCTGGGCCTCCACGGCGCCCTCTTTGATGGCGGTTACTTTTCCCTTAAGCTGGTTCCTTGCGCTTAACCTCATTCTCCCCCTTCTCCTTTCATGTCGATTTTTTCCCTTAACTCCTCCCATCCGGGAATTCCCCGGAACAGCAGCCGCCCGTCCAGGATCCACGTGGGCTCCGCCCTGACGCCGAACCGGACCAGGTCAAAAAACCACAGGCAGCACCTGGGGTCGTAGATGTTTACTTCGATG
>JAAYQT010000305.1 GCA_012519165.1 Synergistaceae bacterium | reverse complement strand
GCAGCAGTAATGGCTGCGGCGTCTGACGGCGATACTGTGGGGGTCCTCTGCGCGGGACTGAGGGGCCGCGCCGCCCTGGACGACGCCGTCTGCGCGGGGCTGTTTGTTGAAATTCTGCTGGGCTCCCGGAGGGCCGAACTCGGCGACGGGGCAAAAATGGTCCTGGACCTCTGGAGGTCCGCCCCCCGCATGGAGGAGCGGCTCAGGGAATCGATCCACGGCCGGAGGCTCATCGACCTGGGCTTTGAGGATGACCTGGTATTCGCCGCAGCGGTAAATTCGTCTGAAACCCTGTCCCTTTTCGGCTGGACAGAATCCGGATACCCCGTCATAAGGCGGGCCTAAGGAGGTAATTGTATATGGAATTTACTCTTAAAATCGGCCGGGGCACGGAGGCCTTCACCCTGGAGGAATCCAAAATACTGCAGGCGCTAACGCCCCCCGAGAGCGGCCTTAAGCCCTGCGGCCCCCGGGACGTGGAACACGCCCTGGATAATCCTATTGGAACCGCTCCCCTGGGGGAGCTTCTGGCGAAGAAAAAGCCCTCCAATGTGGTCATAGTGGTAAACGACATAACCAGGCCCACCCCCTACCACCTCCTCATGCCCCCGGTGCTGGACCGGCTGGCGGAAGCGGGGGTGACCGACGAGCAGGTCACCCTGCTGGTGGCCACGGGAATCCACGATCCCCACACCCCGGAGCAGAACCTCCAGGTCTACGGGGAGGAGCTGGTGCGCCGCTTCAAAATCGTCTCCCATGTATCGGACGACCTTGACTCCCTGGTTCACGTCGGGTTTTTGAAGAGCGGAACCGAGTTCAGGGTGAACAGGCTGGTTAAGGACGCCGACTTCGTCATAACTCTGGGCGTTGTGGCGCCCCACTACTTCGCAGGCTACTCGGGGGGGAGGAAGTCCATCATGCCCGGCGTGGCCTGGAAGCAGACGGTGGAGGGCAACCACTCCCGGATGGTGGAACTCATGGACGCCCTCCCCGACCTGGACACAAACCCCGTGAGCCTGGAGATGATAGAGGCGGCGCAGATGGTGGGAGTGGATATGATCCTCAACGTGGTGGTGGACGAGAATAAGGAAATTGTAAAGGTTACCGCAGGCGACCTGGTGAAGGCCTGGCGGGAAGGCGCCCGGGTCTCGGCAGGCCTCTATGAGGTACCCATGAAGGAGCTTGCCGACGTGGCCATTGCCTCCGCCTGCGGCCACCCCAGGGACATCAACATGTACCAGGCCCAGAAGGCCCTGGACCACGCCGACAAGGCCACTAAGAAGGGGGGCGCCATTGTGCTGCTGGCGGACTCCCCCGAGGGGTACGGCGAGAAGGTCTTTGAGGAGTGGATCAATGACGCATCGTGCCCGGAGGACATAGTGAGGCGCATAAGGACCAACTTCAAAATGGGGGGCCACAAGGCCTTCGGCTTCGCCAAGGTGGCGGCGGAAAAGACGGTCTATATGGTCACCTCCATGAGCGAAGAGCAGGTTAAAAAACTCTTCGCAGTAAAGGTCCCCTCGGCCGCAGAGGCCCTCCGGAGGATACGGGAAGACAGGGGGGAGGACTGGACTTGCGTGGTGATGCCGGAGGGAGGGCTCACCGTCCCGGTCCTCCCCCCGGCGTAAGGGGTCAGGCGGAGTAGACCGTCTCCCCGTCGATAATGGTAAACCGGACGGCGGTCCGGGCGTCCAGCGGATCGCCGTCCCAGATTGCCAGGTCCGCGTCCTTCCCCGGCTCCACCGACCCCACCCTGTCCTGGATGCCCAGGTGCTCGGCGGCGTAGAGGGTGACGGCCTTCAGCGCTTCCTCCCTGGGAAGGCCCGCCCTTACCGCCAGGGACAGGCAGACGGACAGGTGCTCGATGGGGATAACGGGGTGGTCGGTGATGATGCAGAAGTGGACCCCCGCCTTCCACAGGGCCAGGGGAGTCTCCCAGGTTTTATTGCGCAACTCCACCTTGGGTTTGCCCGTGAGGGTGGGGCCCACGGCGGCCCTAACCCCTCTCTCGGCCAGGAAGGGAGCAATCAGGTGCCCCTCGGTGCAGTGCTCCACCGTGTAGGAAGCGGAGAACTCCCCGGCTATGCGCACCGCAGTGGCAATGTCGTCGCACCGGTGGGCGTGGATGCAGAGGGGCAGGTCCCCCTCCAGCACCGGCAGCATGGCCTCGTGCATCAGGTTCCGCTCAACGGCCTCGCCCCTGTCTTTTGCCCGTGCGGCCTTGACCCGGTAGTTTTCAGCATCCACGAAGGCCTGCCGGAGCAGGGCGGCGTTGCCCATACGGGTATTGGGCAGCTTTTTCTTCTCCTTGTAGACCCTGATGGGGTTCTCCCCCAGGGCCGCCTTCATGGACGAGGGGGCCCTGACCACCATCTCGTCCACAATCCTTTTGCGCCCCTCCCTGTTTACCGCCGTCTTGATAATGGCTCCCTGCCCGCCGATGATGTTGGCGCTCCCCGGCAGGGTCTGGACGCAGGTGACTCCCCCGGCGAGGGCGTCGTCAAAGGCGGTGTCGTCCTGGTAGATTGCGTCCAGTATGCGAAGGTGGGGAACTACCGG
>JAAYQT010000304.1 GCA_012519165.1 Synergistaceae bacterium | reverse complement strand
GTTTATCCTTGTCAAAACAGCCTCCATATCCTCCCGGCCCGAGACCGTCTCTTTAATTTCAACCCAGGATACGCCTCCCGTCGGAAGGGGCGTAATTTTCGGCTCCTCCCCCCTTCCCGCGATTTCAACCATGAGGACGTTGCCGCTGTCCCTCTCGCCAAAGGAGGTGGGTTCGTGGGCGCCGGAGTATGCAGTTCTTCTTTTTTCGCCGAAGACTGAAAAGGAGTGCCAGTGACCCAGGGCCAGATAGTCCAGACCGGACCGCTCGGCGGCGTCCGCAGGAATGGGGTGGTCCCAGTCGCCGATGGGCGCCCCTTCTATGGAGCCGTGGGCAAGGCCTATCTGCACGCCTCCGCCTGCGGGTGCGGAAATCCAGGCGGTAGGGTCGTCGCCGGAATACTTGGCCCTTACGGGACAGGGATGAATGATTCCGTCGGGACAGTCCAGAGGTTCAGCCTCCCTGATTACAGTAATATTGGCGGCCTCATGCCAGGCCCTGTCCTCCCATACGGAACCGGGGACTAAGGGGTCGTGATTTCCGGGGATTATGTATACGGGCATCCGGGCGCCATCCAGGATGCGGGCGACTTCCCGTACCAGTCCTCTGTCCACGGCGTTGTCCTCAAACGTGTCCCCCGCCGCCAGGATGAATTGCGCGCCGCCTGCGGCAGCAGCCTCCGCGGCCCTGCGGGCTGCGGCCAGGCGTTCGTCCCGGACAAGCCTGCCCGCCTCCCCCAGCCTTGTCAGCTTCATGCCGATCTGCCAGTCTGCGGTGTGCATAAACTTAACCATAGGGAGTCCTCCTTGGCGTTTTGGCAATAAAATGCCGCTATTCAACACTATTATAAACTAATGCGGGGGGTCGCCCCCACTTCTCTACGCACCGCTTTCGTGCAAAATATTCTTGACAATAGCCATCTCTCACTATAGCATGTTGCCTTAATAAAACGTTGCGCCGAAAAAATTACCGGCAATGGGAAACGGAGTCGCTTTTTAACAAACTAAAATCAACAGAAGGGGGTCTGCGGCATCATGAAAAAAAGCGTTTTTGAAGTTCTGCGTCTTGAAGGGCTTAACCGGATGGAGATTCACTACAACTGGAGGACGGACGAGTTTGTCCTGTATTCTGCCCGGGAATGGGACCCGGACACGGCCTTCCGGGACTACAACAAAACCTTCACCGTTACCACCCTCAGGACGGCGAAGGGGCGCTACTGCGGCCACGCCGAGACGGAGGCGCTTTTTGCCAAACACGGCCTCGCCGGGCACCTTGACGAGATCAAAGAGCTCATGCGCCAGGGACGACACATTATGCTGGACTGCTACTACGACGAAAAGCAGGGCATCGGCTTTACCAACCACGTCCACAGCGACAAGCGGGGCCTGAACAACCTCCGGTCCTCCCTCCTCATGGGGGGCATCAGGCGGCACGAGCCTGACGAGGACGAGGTTGACGTCTTTATCGACGGTATGAACCTGGGCAGGGGGATGACCTTCAAAAATGTGGCCGCAGACCTGCCCATGGGCGGCTGCAAGGTTACCGTCCAGATGGAGCCTGTGGACCTGGAAAACCTGGACCAGGTGGGCTTTCTGGCCTACGCCAACGACAGGGCCAGGAACACCACAGGGCCTGACATGCGCTTCCCGCCGGAGCTTGCGGACGTGATGAAAAAACACTTTTCACTGCACATAACGGGCGGACCGGGAGGCCCCCTCGGCCCCACGGGTACGCCCACGGCTCACGGCGCTCATATGGCGGTCAAGCAGGGGGCGAAAT
>JAAYQT010000303.1 GCA_012519165.1 Synergistaceae bacterium | reverse complement strand
CGTCCTCAAGGCGGCCGCCTATTTTCACGCAAAATTTGAACACATCCACCCCTTTGCCGACGGAAACGGCCGGGTGGGCAGAACCCTGCTTAACTACTACCTCATGACCCGGGACCACCCGCCCCTCATCGTGGGCGAGGAGGATAGGCGGCAATACTTTGCAGCCCTTCAAAAATACGACGAAGACGAGGACCTGGAGCAGCTCTACCAGTTTCTGAAAACCGCCGTGGAAAAAACATGGGCCAGGTCTACCGCCGTGGCAGACGGGGAAAAGCAGGAACGAAAAGGGTTAAGAGATTTTACGGGGTAGGTAAAAAAGCTGTCCGGCGGATATAACTTCATAACCAAAATCCCTTGAGTTGAAAATACTGCTTCAGTTAAGGCACATCACAATTGCCCCGGCTCGTTCGCATGTATAAGACGCTGCGACGGCCAGGGCCTGTTAATCCCGCCGGCTCCTAATAATAGAAAAAAACGGGTCTTTCTATGAGGCGACGCCCCCAAGTCCGTTAATAGACGCCCTTCAGCCCATTCTCCCGCAGTACCGAGTCCAGACAGCCGACGTGGTACATATTGTGCCCGCACAGCGACGTCAGAACGCTCGCGTTGTTCAGCTCCGTCTTCCGCCGCTCGGACATGCCCTCGTGCCTGTCGCCGAGAGCGCCGTCTTCGAGGGCGGCAATCCAGGCGTCGGCATTTGCCTTCATCTCCCTGCCGTACTCGCGGATTTCATCCTTCGACGGAACTGTGTCAATCGTTTCGCTGAGCATGGCTGCCGCCCTGCCGTAAGGCTTCTCGGGCAGTTCGCTTCCTGCCGGGAGAAGAAAGTAATTCACGCAGTAGAACGCATGATAAAGCTGTTGCCAGAAGAAGAATCCTCCGCCCTTCTTCCCCCAGAGTTCATCCGGACACTCGTCGATTAACCGGAAGAGAAAGCCCATTCCTCTCTCGTAGTAAGACTCTATGGACGCCACCACATCCCGCATCTCAAATTCCTCCCCTCAATGGCCAAAATTCAGTAGCCGGATATTAACGCGGCCGCCTCAAAGGCATTATAACCCGAACAACCGGGCCTGCGGAGGACAATCTTACCTGGTTTCGCTTTACACCTTCACTCTGTGCAAAAAGTCCTTCAGGGCGGCTCCCGCGGGCACCATGGGGAGGATGAGTTCCTCCCTGGCAATTCGGCAGTCCACCAGGGCGGGGCCGGGGGAGTCCATCATCTCGGGCAGCAGCTCCTCCAGTTCCTCCAGGGTGTCGCAGCCGTAGCCCTTTACGCCGAGGGCCTCGGCCAGGGCGTCGAACCGGCAGGGGGACTGGGGGGTGGTGGCGGAGTAGCGCTCGTCCCAGAATAGTTCCTGCCACTGGCGCACCATGCCCAGGGCATGGTTGTTGAGGACGAAGATTTTTACGGGGATTCCGTACCTGGCGCAGGTCTCCAGCTCCTGGCAGTTCATAAGGAAGCCTCCGTCGCCGGCGAAACAGACCGTCGGAGTTTTCCCCCCCACCAGTGAGGCCCCCATGGCCGCCGGGAGGGCGTAGCCCATGGTCCCGAGTCCGCCGGAGGTGAGGAATGCGCCGGGGCGGCTGGTTTTGTAAAACAGGGCTGTCCACATCTGGTTCTGCCCCACGTCGGCAACCGCGGGCCAGTTTTCCCCCGATGCGTCCTTAACCCTCTCCATGATGGCGGAGGGCACAAAATCCGTCGTCTCAGGGTCTGAGAGGGGGTACTCATCTTTCCAGGCCCTTATTTTTTCCGCCCACGCACCCCTTTCGGCCGGTGGCGTCCTGCCCTCCAGGACCTCCAGGGTGGCCCGGGCGTCGCCCAGCAGAGACACTTGGCTCGGTACAATTTTGTCTATCTCCGCTTCGTCGATGTCGCCGTGGATGAGGACGGCGCCTTTCGCAAAGCTGTCAAGCCTGCCGGTAGTGCGGTCGCTGAAACGGGTCCCCAGGGCGAAGATGACGTCCGCCTCGGTGAGGGCCAGGTTTGCCTCGGGAGTCCCGTGCATTCCCGCCATTCCCAGGGAGAGGGGGTGGTCGTCAGGGAAGGCGCTCTTTCCCATGAGGGTGTTGGCTACGGGGATGCCCCGCTTTTCGGCGAAGCTCAGCAGAAGGTCGGACGCCCCTGATGCAAGGACTCCGCCTCCCGCCAGTATGACGGGCCGCTCCGCCCTGCCCAGAAGGTCCGCCGCCTCGCCCGCCCGGGAGAGGTCGGCCTTCGGCTT
>JAAYQT010000302.1 GCA_012519165.1 Synergistaceae bacterium | reverse complement strand
GGGTTCTTGAAACAGCGATTTCATCTCCTGCACCTCCTAGTATTCGTTCCTGCGGATGGTCGCAAGAGCCGCCTGCACGATGCGGATAAAAATAAGAACTGAAAAGACCGGCAGGGCGATGGTGTAGTAGTACACGGGGATGTCCAGGGATTCGGTGGTGACGTTGAGGTCTATCTCGTCCATCACTTCGATGTAGCCCAGCCAGGCCAGAAGGCCGAAGAAGACGAGGGACAGGGCTGTTCCAAGGAAAAAACAGACCTTCCTTCCCTTTTTGGGGAGCATGTCGTACAGGATGGTCATGCTCAGGTTGGACCCCTTTTTAAACGCTATGGCAGCGCCCAGCATAACAACCCAGACGAAAAAGTTAATTGTAATCTCCTCGGTAAAAGCCAGCGCCCGCATGATAAAGTACCGGGTTATGACGTTGGCAAAGGTTATCACCGCCATAACCATAAGGATGACGGATCCAAGGATTTCCTCAAAGTTATTGAAAATTCTCTTA
Organism: Synergistaceae bacterium; assembly: GCA_012519165.1. Taxonomy (GTDB): domain Bacteria; phylum Synergistota; class Synergistia; order Synergistales; family Aminobacteriaceae; genus Aminivibrio. The sequence goes on along the minus strand of JAAYQT010000302.1, from coordinate 1,894 downwards.
ACCATTCAAGACAATCCCTTCTGCGAAAAGACGAGGATCATTCTCCCTTTCTCCTTTCTGGAGAGGGGAAAGTCTCCTGCGGACGGCCGGGGGGAGGCGCCTCCCCCCGGAATTTATTTACTTTGTCTACTTGGCGACTGCGGCCATCTCGGCCTCGGCCGTCTTCACGATCTCCTCGCCTATCTTGGCTTTCCAGGCATCAACCACCGGAGCGGTCTTGTCGGCAAAGGCCTTCGTCTCTTCGGGGGTGAGGATGGCAACTTCCATGCCCACGTTCTTAAGGGTGGTGTACCAGTCGGTGATCTCGGGAAGCTTGCCGATGCTCTCCAGGTACTTGTGGGCGGTTCCGTCGTCGAGGCCGATCCTGGCAAGGGCGATCATATATTTGCCCGCCTCCACTGCGGCCTCCTGGATCATTTTCTGGTCCTCTGCGTTGAAGGTGGCCCAAACGGCGGGGTTAACCACGTAGAGGGTGGGGTCGATCACGTAGTGCCAGTCGGTCATGTACTTGTGGTAGTCGTGCATCTTCACGGGGTAGAAGGTGCTGATGGGGTTCTCCTGTCCGTCCACCACGCCCTGCTGAATTGCGGCCATGGTGTCGCTCCAGTTCATGTTGACGGGGTTGGCGCCCAGGGCCCTGAAGGTGTCCAGGAAGAGGGGGCTGCCCACTACCCTGACCTTCATGCCTTCAAGGTCCGCAGGGCTTCTGACCGCCTTTTTGGAGTTGGTGAGCTCCCTGAAGCCGTTCTCGCCGAAGGCAAGGAACTTGACGCCCTTGTCCTCAACGGCCTTCACTACCATGGCCCCGGACTTTCCGCCGGTGATGGCGTCCATGGCGGCATACTTATCAGGCTGGTTGGCAATGAAGAAGGGAAGGGCGAAAAGGTTGAGCTCCACGATCTGGGGCGAGTAGTTGATTGAGGACTGGACGGCAAAGTCGATGGTGCCGTTGCGGACCAGCATGAAGGCGTTGGTCTGCTTGCCGGTGGTGAGCTGGGAGCCGGGGTAGACCTTGATGTTGATCTGTCCGCCGCTTCTCTCCTTTACCAGGTCGGCAAAGTACTGGGCGCCCATGCCCCAGGCGGTGGTGATGCTGGGCACTATGTCGAGCTTATACTCCTCTTTATAGGCGGCGAAGCCCGGCGCGGAGACGGTGAAGATAAGCGCTACTGCGATGAGCATTGCTACTGTCTTTTTCATTCGTTATGACCTCCTCATTTTTAATTAACCGGTTGCATAAGTTTTAGCGCTGGTTTTTTTCTTGTCACTCCCGGGGGCGATCACCTCCTGGTCCGCTGGGAAAGGGCCTGAAAAGGACGAATCCCGTCTCTTCGTCGAAGGAGCGAAGGAACTTAGCCCCTGAAAAAACGCCTATTACGGCTTCCACCGTGGAAAGCACTTTGGTCTCGCCCATGTCGGCAAGGTGGCCTGCCAGCGGTTTCATGTCGCTTCCGGCCAGTATGCCGTGAAGGTGGAGGGACAGCTTGCCGTCCTCTTGGCCGATGATGCCGGACGCCGTTACCAGCTCTATCCGCCCCTCCATTCTGTAGGGTTCCAGGTAGACGGACCGCTCCGGGTTTTCCGGGTCCTCGGTCACGCAGACCACGTCCGCCGTCTTGAGGCTGCCTATCATGGAGGCGATGTAGCCGGACTCTATTCCGTGGCGGGCGCAGACCTCGCTCAGAGCCTCAAAGAGGTCCTCGCCGGGGGCAACCCTTACCAGGACGGTCCTGACCGGGCCTGCTTCGACAGTGGACACTCTTTCGGGGTTCATGGCCGCGCCCTCCGCCTACATCATGCCCCGGACTGCTGCTGCTATCTTCTCCGGGGTGATACGGTAGGCCTGCTCCAGGGTGCGGGCGAAGGGCACGGGGGTGAAGGGCGCCCCGACCCT
>JAAYQT010000301.1 GCA_012519165.1 Synergistaceae bacterium | reverse complement strand
CTTTGCAAGGTCCTTGTCCATGAAGACGACTTTGCGCAAGGCGTCCATGTCGTCGGCAAGTTCGGGGATGAATTTGCGAAGGGCAAGGGGGAAGAATTTTTTTATTATCTCCTTCCAATGTTCGTCTATTTTACGGCGGCTTTGAATGGTGGACGCCCCTTTCTATGCAGAATTATAAGCCTTTAGGCCCGGCGTGTCTGCTGACGCAGGCGGTCAATTAAGTTGTTTGATTATTATAGCATAAGGGGAGGTTTTAAGGTTGTCGTTCCGACGGAGCGAAGCGACGTGGGACCTGGTTTTGAGAAACTGCAATAATGAAAATCAACACCAGGTCCCTCCGGCGCTTCGCGCCGTTCGGGATGACTAAATAAGATTTTGCCTTTCGGGATGACTGAAATAAGGTTACGCCGTTCAGGTTGACTTTATTTTTCTTCTTCCTCTTCGTCCAGTTCCAGGATGCCTTCTTCTATGTTGAGGGGCCCTACGTCCTCTTCGTCGCCTTCGTCTATTTCCACGGGGACGCTGGGGAAGAGGTCCAGCCCTGCAGAAGCCTGGGCTATTACGGCGTCGGTTATTTCTTTCATCAGGTCGGGGTGTTCTTCAAGGTACTGGGCGGCGGCCTCTTTGCCCTGAGCGATGGTTTCTCCCTTGTAGGCCAGCCACGAGCCCCTTCTTTTCATTACGTCGAAGTCTATAGCCATGTCCACAATGGACATTCCCCTTGGTATTCCCTTGCCGTATATGAGGGATGAGTGGCCTGTTTTGAACGGAGGGGCCTGTTTGTTTTTTACTACTTTCATCCAGAGTTCGTGCCCTATGGTGTCGTCGCTCTTGGTGATGGACTTGCCCCGCTTTACTTCTATTCTTACAGAGCTGTAGAATTTGAGGGCCCTTCCGCCGGTGGTGGTCTCCTGGGGGCCCTGGCTGTAGCCTGTGCTTATTTTGGCCCTCAGCTGGTTTATGAAGATCACTACGCAGTTGCTTTTGGAGATGGCGGAGGTCAGCCTCCGAAGGGCATAGGACATGAGCCGGGCCTGGAGGCCCACCTGGCTGTCGCCGATTTTTCCGTCGATTTCAGCCTGGGGGGTGAGGGCCGCGACGGAGTCCACCACTACGATGTCCACCGCGCTGCTTCTTACCAGGGTGTCGAGAACGTAGAGGGCCTGCTCGCCGCTGTCCGGCTGGGCAATGTAGAGGGACTGGATGTCCACCCCAAGGTTTGAGGCCAGGCGGGGGTCAAGGGCGTGTTCTGCATCTATGAAGGCGGCAATTCCGCCGGCTTTCTGGGCAGAGGCCACCGCGTGGAGAGCCACAGTGGTTTTGCCGGAGCCCTCAGGACCGAAGATTTCGACTATCCTTCCCCGGGGGAGGCCGCCGATGCCGAGGGCCACGTCGAGCGGAAGGATTCCGCTGGATATTACGTCCACTTCGGTTTTGAAGGATTCACCGAGCCTCATTATGGAGCCGTCGCCGAATTTGCTTCTTATGTCGTCAATGGCAATTTCGAGGACGTCTTCCCTGGTTTGGGGCGTTTTTCTTTTTGCCAAGATGTTCATCTCCTTTTTTAATTTTTTTCCAGCTTCCACTCATGTAGTTTTGTGTAGACGGGGCCCGAGGGTTTTAGATCGCTCTGCATAAGGAGCGCTTTTTCCGCCGTCCAGGCCGGTATTGCGGCCGCGCCCTCAGGAGGGATTTCCAGCGGTTCGGGACTTTTTGTTCTTGCCAGGGTGATGTGAGGATGAAAGGGCCTGTCCTCTTTTGGTACTCCCGCAGCGACTGCGGCAGATTCCACCAACGCCGCCAGTTTTTCAAGTTTTTCAGTTTCGCCGCCAACCTCCAGGAATACCACCCGCGCCCGGCGCAGATTTGGAAAGGCGCCCAAATGGCCGGGAACAAGGCGTATTTTCCCCGTCG
>JAAYQT010000300.1 GCA_012519165.1 Synergistaceae bacterium | reverse complement strand
TTCCTTGAGGACGCCATGATCGACAGGGTGGGGGCCTTCACCTTCTACCCCGAGGAGGGTACAAGCGCAGCCCTCATGCCGGGCCAGGTGGATGACGACATAAAAGAATCCCGCTACAGGAGGCTGATGGAGCTACAGTCTGAAATCTCCCTGGAGCGGCAGTCCCTCTTTGTGGGCAGACGGCTTAAAATCCTGACGGAGGAGATCGACGAAGAAGACTCCGTCGCGTGGGGCAGATCCTACAGGGACGCCCCCGAGGTGGACGGCCTGGTGGGAGTTTCGTTCACGGGCGCGGCCCCCGAAGAAGGAAAATTCATGGAGGTGGTTGTAACAGATGCCGCTGAACACGACCTATTTGCGGAAATTGCCGGGGAATAAAGACCTCCCCTGGTTTATAGCCACCGTCGGCGGCCTTGGCTTTTTCACTTCCATGCCGGGTACCCTCGGCTCGGCGGCGGCCTTTCTGGTATATGCCGTCTGGAGGGTCCCCGTAACGGTGATAATGACCGTAATCGCCCTCGGGACCTGGGCCTCCCAGGCTTACTCCTCAAGGGAGGGAGTATCCGACCCCAAAGAAGTAGTAATTGACGAAGTTGCGGGAACGTGGATCTCCATGTACGGCCTCTCCCAGGGCTACCTTCTTCCCGCCCTCTTCCTCTTCAGGGTGCTCGACATCCTTAAGCCCTTCCCCGTAAACGCGGCGGAAAAACTCCCCGGCGGATGGGGCATAATGGCCGACGACATAGTGGCGGGAATCATGGTAAACGTCCTTCTAACGGCTATAAAATGGCTCTACTTTGAAGGCGGTTTCAGCTTCTTTAACCTGTTTTAAAAAACAAAGAAAACGCGGGGTGATTAAAATCAAACGCGCCGTCCTCATCGCCCTTGGCGACGAACTCCTAAGCGGAATTCGGAAAGAAGGCAACTGCTCCTGGCTGGCAAATAAACTCAGCCGCGCCGGGTGGAAAGTGGAGTGTATCGAAATAATTCCCGACGGAAACAACTCCCTTACTCTCTTCCTCGAAAAATGGATAGGAAAAACCGGCCTCCTCGTACTCTCCGGCGGCCTTGGCCCCACCCACGACGACTGCACCCGCCGGGCTATTGCCCAATTTTTGGGAACGGAACTGGTACCCGCCGACGAAGCCTACGACAAAATCCTCTCCCGCTACCCGGAAGAAATGCAAAAAGCTCTTGAAAAATCCAGGGATACCCAGGGTGTAATCCCAGCCCGGACAAGGCCGGTCCACAACCCGGCCGGGTCGGCCCTGGGCGTGGCCTTCGAAGAAGGGGGCACAAGCGTTCGAGCCTTCCCCGGAGTACCGTCGGAATTCAGGGCCATGGCGGAACAGGAACTGGAACAGGAAATGCGACCCAACAGCGGCATAGCTTCGTCCATCCTCATAGCGGGCTGGGCGGAAAGCCTTCTGAAAGACCGCCTCGCCCCCGTAATAGAGAGGCCGGAGCTTCACATAACAATCCTACCGTCCCCCGGCCTTATCGAATTTTACATAAGGGGCGCCCCCGAAGACGTCGCCCGCGCCGAGCGGGACGTTAAAGACCTCGTCCCCGGCGACTATCTGCCCTCGGCTGCAAAATCCCTCGCCGATGCGGTAATAAGCGGTGCAAAACAAAAAAACATCTCCCTTGCCTGCGCCGAATCCTGCACCGGCGGCATGGTGGGCGGGGCTTTAACCTCCATACCGGGAAGTTCGGAGGTTTTCTTCGGAAGCGCGGTGTGTTATAGTAACACTGCAAAAAAAAGCATACTCTCAGTAAATGAAATCACCCTGGACCAGGAGGGGGCCGTAAGTTCCCTCTGCGCTGCTGAAATGGCGCTGGGTGCCCTTAAAATCTACGGGTCGGACCTTGCAGTATCCGTCACCGGAATTGCGGGTCCCGACGGAGGCACGGACGAAAAACCTGTGGGTACCGTCTGGTTTGGCCTGGCGGACAAAGGGGGAGTCGAAACGGTAAAACGGGTCTTCCCCGGCGATCGGGACATAGTAAGAGAAAGGGCTAAAAACTTCGCTCTGGACAGGCTTTGGAGGAAGATAACGGAAAAGGACCGGTGAAGGAAAACTTGACAAGAGCCTTTATCTGCCTCCCTCTGCCGGAGGAAGTAAAAATGCGCATAACTCCCCTGGCTGCGCAAAAAAAATCGGAAAACCCCGGCTTCAAGTGGGTCAGGGACTTCCAGTACCACATTACCCTAAAATTTTGCGGCAGTTTAACAGCGGCGCAGCTTGCATACTTAAAAGAAAAAGTCGGTCAAAAACTTGCATCGGACCCGACGGGGAAAATACGCC
>JAAYQT010000299.1 GCA_012519165.1 Synergistaceae bacterium | reverse complement strand
GCGGGCGCCCACAGGATTATCGACGGCGGCATTACCGGCGAGGAGCACCTTGGCCAGATCAGCAAGGGCGCCGTCAACGGCATCGCCATCACCGGGGTAATGCGCTACCTCCTCTTCCTTGCCTTCCTGGGCGTAGTGCTTATGAACGTCGAGATCGACATGAAGAACCCCGTGGCCTCCGCCTTCCAGCACGGCGCGGGCGAACTGGGCTTCCGCTTTGCGGGAGTGGTGCTGTGGTCGGCGGCGGTTACATCCGTCGTGGGAGCGGCCTATACGTCCGTCTCCTTCCTTAGGACCCTTTTCTCCTTCGTGGAAAACTACTACCGGGCCTGGATCATCGGGTTCATCGTGGTCTCCACCACCATCCTAACCGTGGTGGGCCAGCCCGTTAAGCTCCTCATCGTGGCGGGCTCCCTCAACGGCCTGATCCTTCCCCTTTCGCTGGGATGCGTTCTTCTTGCAGCCTACAAAAAGGAAGTGGTCCAGAATTACGTCCACCCCATGTGGATGACCGCCCTGGGCTGGGTAATAGTAGTGTTCACGGCCTGGATGGGCTACAACTCCTTCACCGGCATTCTGAAGCTGTTCCAGTAAGGGCGCTTTAACCCCGGCGCAGGGAGGTGCTTAAGTGGAGGAAAAAAAATATCCGAGAATCCTGACGGCAGGCGACGGCTGCGTTGTAATTGAGTACGGCGACACCATCGACATGGGAATAAACTCCCGGGTCGCCGCCCTTGGCGCCGCCGTCAGGGGCCTCTCAATGAAAGGGATCAGGGATACCGTCCCCACCTACCGGTCCCTGGCGGTCTACTATGACCCGGAAGTTGCGGAGCCGGACGAGCTTTACGCCAGGCTTGAAAAGATGGCCGAGGGAGGGGAGGCCGGAGCCTCGGGGGCGGGGCGCAGAATTATGGTGGCGCCCACCCTCTACGGCGGCGAACACGGCCCCGACCTTGCCAACGTGGCGGCTCACACCAAGCTCTCAGAGGAAGAAGTGATCAAGCGTCATGCCGCCCACGACTGTTACTGCTACATGCTGGGTTTCACCCCCGGCTTTCCCTACCTGGGCGGTATGGACGAGACGATAGCCACCCCCAGGCTGAAAAACCCTCGGGAGCTTATCCCCGGAGGGTCGGTGGGCGTTGCGGGCAAACAGACGGGGATTTACTCCATCGACAGCCCCGGCGGGTGGCAGCTCATCGGGCGCACCCCCATGCGCATCTTTGACGCTCAAAGAGACCCCCCCATCTTTCTGGAGGCGGGAATGTGGGTCCGATTCCGTCCCATCGATCGGGACGAGTACGACGAAATAGCCGCCGCATCCAAAGCGGGGACTTATCGTCCGGAAATCATCGAGGAAGGGGGGGATGCCAGGTGAGCGCCCTTGTTCTTACCTGCGATTCCCCCGGAATGCTGACCACCGTCCAGGACGGGGGAAGATGGGGCCACCAGGGAGAGGGAATGCCCGTGGCGGGCGCAGTGGACCTTCAGTCCATGAGGATTGCCAACCTGCTTGCCGGCAACGAAGAGAATAGCGGCTGCCTTGAGGTCTCCCTCCTGGGCCCCCGGCTTACCGTAGCGGGCGG
>JAAYQT010000298.1 GCA_012519165.1 Synergistaceae bacterium | reverse complement strand
TCGGTTACGGACATAAAGGCCGTGGGGTCCCTGTCGGCCAGAAACCCTTTAAGCTGTACCGCCTGCCTGGGCTCAAGCAGGGTTATAAGCACGGGCCTGTGCTGGCCCGAGTAGCCTCCCGCGCCGTCCAGGCGGGTAACTCCCCTCCCCAGGTTTACTGTGATAAAGGCGGACACCTCGTCGGGGATGTGGGTGATGATTAGAGCCTGCTTCCGGCGGTCGAAGGAGCGGGTGGTGTTGTCCAGGACTATGCCGAAGATGTAGAGGGCCACCGCCCCGTAGATGGCAGACTCCAGGCCAACCACGAAGAATGAAAGGCCCAGTATGAGCATGTTGAATATGATGGAGAACTGGCCTATTTCGATGCCGTACCGCTTTCGGAGGGCCACCGCCGGTATGTCCAGACCACCCGTAGAGCCTCCCACCCGGAAGACGAGTCCTCCGCCCAGGCCCCGGATGGTCCCCGACACCATGGCGGCCATAAAGCGGTCCCCCAGGGCGGGGACGGGCATAAGTTCGAAGGCCTTAAGCAGCATGGAAAAAAGGACTACCGCCCAGGCCGTCCACAGGACAAACCTGGGGGAGAGCTCCCTCCAGGCCCATGCCATCAGGAGGCCGTTGCCTATCATGATCACCCACGCCGGGGAGATGCCGAATACGTAGTTTGAAAGCACCGCAATTCCCGAAACCCCCAGGTCGGGGAACCGGTTGGGAAGCACAAAGAGCGTCACGGCCAGGGCCTGCACCGTCACCCCGGCGGTGACGGCAATAAAGGCCTTCCATTCGGCTTTAACTTCCTCCGCAAATCTTGCCGCAACGGACCGGAGGGTTTTTTTTACATCTGACAGCTTCAAAATAGATCATCTCTCCCTGCTTGTTTTTAAACGGGTTGTTTTTTACAAACCCGCTCCCCGTCTGGTATAATAGTATGGTTGCAGACACAGGAGCGGAGTGAAAAAATGATTATTCCTCTTGAAGGACAGGACGCCGTTTCCGCTACGCGCATAGTAGCCATGGTCCGAAGCGGCGACAAAACCTTTCTTTATTTCAGGGACGGTACTACGGCAACTACAGGATTTCGCCCGGAGACGCTTCGTAAACGATACAACGCTTTCTGCAAAGAGGCAAGGGATAACGCCCGCGCCCTTTGCGGACGAATGGGAGGAAACATGGAATGACAACGGTTCCGGCGGCCCGCCAGTACACGGCAAGCAGCATTCAGGTTCTGGAGGGCCTTGAGGCGGTAAGAAAACGCCCCGGCATGTATATCGGCGACACCGCCGCCAGAGGACTTCACCATCTGGTCTACGAAGTGGTGGACAACTCCGTGGACGAGGCCGTGGGCGGGTACTGCACCTCCATACGCCTTACAATCCACACCGACGAGAGCATCTCGGTGGAGGACGACGGCAGGGGCATCCCCACCGACCCTCACCCGTCCAACGGCAGACCGGCGTCGGAGGTGGTGCTGACGACCCTCCACGCCGGGGGCAAGTTCGACAACGACGCCTACAAGGTCAGCGGAGGCCTCCACGGCGTGGGCGTGGCGGTGGTCAACGCCCTTTCCGAGTGGCTTGAGATAACCATCTGCCGCAACGGCGAGGCCCGCACTCAGCGGTTTGAGAGGGGCATTCCCGTGACGGACCTCTCCGAAGGCTGCCCCTCGGGAAAAAATGGAACCATGATCCACTTCCGCCCCGACGAAGAAATCTTTGAAGAGGTGGCCTTCTCCTCCGAGGTCCTGGGGACGAGGCTCCGGGAACTTGCCTTCCTCAACCCGGGCCTGTCAATCATACTGGACGACAGGCGGGAGGACAAGGTCAAGGAGTACAAGTACGACGGGGGCATGAAGTCCTTCCTCACCTACCTCAACAGGGGTAAAAACGTACTCTTTGCCGACCCCATTACCATATCCGGCGAGAAGGACGGCGTTTCGGTGGATCTGGGCCTCCAGTACAACGACGGCTACCTTGAACGGATCTTCGGCTTCGCCAACCTCATACACACCATAGAGGGGGGAACCCACGTCTCGGGGTTGAGGACGGCCCTCACCAGGGGAATAAACGAGGCGGCCAGGCGGGCCAAGTTCCTGAAGGAAAAAGAGGAGAACCTTTCCGGCGAGGATCTGAAAGAAGGGCTCACCTGCGTGGTATCCGTCAAGCTTCCCAACCCCCAGTTTGAGGGTCAGACCAAGACCAAGTTAGGCAACAGCGACGTAAGAGGAATCGTGGACTCCGTTGTCTACGAGGGTCTGCTCTCCTGTTTCGAGGACGCCCCCCAGATTGTGAAAACCGTGGTGGAAAAGGCCATCAAGGCCAGACAGGCCCGGGAGGC
>JAAYQT010000297.1 GCA_012519165.1 Synergistaceae bacterium | reverse complement strand
TGCCGTTCATGGGAGTTCGGATCTCGTGGCTCATATTGGCCAGGAAGGCGGTCTTAAGCCTGTCCGCTTTTTTAGCCTCCTCCGGGCTCAGGCCCAGGTACTCCGCTCCGGCATTATTAATATATATGATTTTAAAATCCTCTGTTTTTATTGAAACGACGTCGTCTATCTCTTCAATATAGGATAAAAGAAACTCCAAACCGCCGGGGGTAAAGTCTTTCCTGACTCCGGCCCTTCCTTCTTCCCGTTCCATGAAGCTCCTCCTCCCGACAACAGAAATTACATAATCCCGGCCTTACTCTTTAACGCGTTTATGCTACCATAATTCCGCAGCTTAAACTCTTACCGGAGGTTGATTTAATGAAGACGCACACCGAATACTTATGGTTTGAAACAAAGACAAGAAAAGAGCTGGTCCGGATAACGCCGCAGCTGGATGAAATACTTAAAAGGAGCGGCGTAAAGGACGGAATGCTCCTGGTATCGGCCATGCACATCACTGCCGGGATTATCGTTAACGACGACGAGTCGGGGCTCCACAGGGACATTATGGAGTGGCTTGAAAAGGTTGCGCCAGTAGACCCGAACTACGCCCACCACCGCACGGGGGAGGACAACGGTGATGCTCACCTCAAGCGGATTACTGTTCATCACCAGGCCCTTATCCCGGTAACGGACGGAAGGCTGGACCTGGGACCCTGGGAACAGTGCTTTTACGCAGAGTTCGACGGCAGGCGCAGAAAGCGCGTAGTCGTAAAGGTTATGGGAGTCTAGCCCATGCTTAAAATCTGTCTGCTGGCGGTTGCCGCCTTTTTTTCCGTTGTTACAGCCCCGTCATCATCTATGGCCGCAGAAAACCTTATCCCGCTGGAGGATTTTTTTAAAAACCCCGAGAAGAGCGGATTCCAGCTCTCCCCGGACGGAACCAGGATCTCCTACCGGGCGCCCTGGAACCGCAGGATGAACATCTTCGTTCAAAAGATCGGGGAAGAAACCGCCGAGCGGGTCACTTCCGCTGCGGAGAGGGACATCCCCGCCTACTTCTGGTCAGGCGACGACAGGATCCTCTACCTTCAGGATACAGGAGGGGACGAGAATTACCACCTCTTTGCCGCAGATCTGAAAGGCGGCGAGGCAAGGGACCTGACCCCCTTCGACGGTGTGAGGGTAAGAATTGTGGACCGGCTTGAGGATATTGACGACGAGGTGTTAATCGGCCTGAACCGGAGGGATCCCCGGCTCTTCGACGTCTTCCGCCTGAACATCGATTCCGGCGAACTGACCCTGATTGAGGAAAATCCCGGCGACATCGAGGGGTGGCTTACCGACCACGACGGTAAACTGAGGGCCGCAGTAAGGACGGACGGAGTCAACAACTCCCTGCTCTACAGGGAGGACGAAAGTAAACCCTTTAAAACCCTGATAACCACAGACTTCAGGGAGAGCATCTCCCCGCTTTTCTTCACCTTCGACAACAAAGAGCTCTACGTCGCCTCCAACCTGGGCCGCAACACTGCCGCTATCTATATTTTTAACCCCGAAACGGCCGCCCTCGGGGACCTGGTATTCGAGCGCCCGGATGTGGACGTATCCTCCCTCTTCCGGTCGAAAAAACGAAAAGTGATAACGGGCGCGGGCTTTACCACCGACCGGTTTCACTACCACTTCTTCGACGCCGGGCGGGAGGAGCTGCAAAAAGAGCTGGAGGAACGCCTCCCCGGTTACGAAGTCACCGTGACTTCCATGAATAAGGACGAGGACAGGGTCCTTATCCACGCGGGAAGCGACAGGACGCTGGGCGCCTACTACTTCTACGATACCGTTACCAAGGACTTTAAAAAATTAGCCGAACTGAGCCCCTGGCTCCCCGAGGAGCGGCTCGCCCCCATGAAGGC
>JAAYQT010000296.1 GCA_012519165.1 Synergistaceae bacterium | reverse complement strand
TCCCGGGCCTCCAGGATGTGGTCCGTCTTAAGGTGGACCCTTAGGGCGTCCATGGACTCCCACTCCTCGTAGTACATCAGCGTTACATCGTCGTCGGAGCTCTTGAAAAGGGTGTAGCTGATGCAGCCTTTTTCTTTCCTGGTGAGCTCGATGGCCTTTTGGGAGATTTCCACAATTTTCTCCCTCATTCCGGGTTTCGCCGTAAATTTTGCAGTGACAATTATCATGGGGCATCCCTCCCTTTGGTCTATTCTACCTCATGCACTGAAGCACTCCCAGCCCCCAGGGGCAGGCGCCGCAGTAGAGCTTGTTTCCCAGGCAGTCCTGTTCAAAGTCGGCCCGCTCGATATAGCCGCAGGGAGCCAAGCTGCAGTTTCCGCAGAAGGGGTAGGCGTAGCCGCATATCTCTTTGCGGTAGTCGGCGAATTTGGGGTCGTTCCAGATCTCCAGCAGGGGCCGCTCCCTCACCGAGCCGAAGGACTGGGCCTCCACCGGACGGGTCCTTCCGTCGGCCCTGCTGATGTAGGAGTGCCACAGGAAGTAGCACGGGTGGACCGTCCCTCTGGCGGTTACAAAGACGCTCCCCTCCTCTACGAAGTCGCACCGGCGGTCAAATTTTGGCGTGAGGGAGGGCAGGCGCAACGCCACGCCCAGGTCCGCCGCCAGCCGGGCGCTCCGCTCAAAGAGCCCCTCCAGGGCGGAAAACCTTTCCTCGTCGTGGGCGGCAAGGTTGAACATGTGCTGAGGGAGGCCTTTTTGCGAGATCTCCCTCACCACCCCCTCCATGAAGTCTATGATCTCCTGCCTGCGGGGAATGGGCCGCAGCCGCCACTTGGCGATGTAGTAGAGGGAGAGGTCCAGGCCTTTCCCGGCTGCTTCTTTTTTTCGCTCCCTGTAGATTGCGAGGGTCCTGTCTACGTTGGGGTCGTAGGCCACAAGGGGTAGGGCGTCGCCGTCGTAGGCCATGACATGGGTCACCAGCAGAAACTCCCCGCCCATTTCCGCAACCCACCGGATGACCTTGGGGAGTTCATCGGCGGTGTCTTTGGTTAACACCATCTCCGAGCCCCAGATGAAATCCTCCCGGCCTGTCTTTACCCTGGCCGCCTCCAGGGCGCGGGCCGCCCTGTTGACGTCGTCCGTATCCCCTCCCTCCCTCATGGATCGGAAGAGGGCCGGGTCGGAGGCGTCCACCGACAGGGAAATTTTATCGGTCCCCGCAGAAAGGAGGCTCTCCGCCCGGTCCTGCGAGAGCAATGCCCCGTTGGTCTGGAAGCCTATGACTGAACCCGGGGCCATGAATTTTCGGGCCGTCCTGACGAACTCCTCAAGCCGGGGGTGGAGGAGGGGCTCGCCGATGCCGTTCAAAATAAGGGTATCCAGGGTCGGGAAGGCGGGGACCAGTTTTTTAAAGACTTCCCTGCTCATGAAGTAGTCGGGTATGCCGGGGCCGGACTGCTTGACGCACATGGCGCACCGGAAGTTGCAGGCGGTGGTTACCTCGGCGAAGAGCTTGGCGGGGCGGGGGGCGGAGTAGGGCGGCCTCCCTCCTGCCCCGGCTGGGGAAAGGCTAATCCGCGAAACCATACCTTGCCTTTACCTTCCAGACCAGCTTGTACACGGGAGGGATGGCAAATAGAGCCAGTACTCCGCCCGCAATAAGGCCTCCGATGGAGACAATGGCCATGGGCGAGCGCAGCGCCCCTCCCGCCCCCGCCCCTAGGGCCAGGGGAATCATGGCGATTACCGACGTGGCGTCGGCCATGATAATGGGCCGCAGCCTGACCTTGCAGTCCTCAATAACCGCCGCCGAAGGGTCCATGCCCTCTTTTCTGGCAATCTCGGCGTAGTCGATGATGACGATAGCATTGTTGACCACCAGCCCCACCAGCATGATGACCCCCATAAGGCCGTAGATGGACAAAGGTGTCTGGGTAAGAATGAGGGCCGGGACCACGCCGATAACGGACAGGGGCACTGTGATCATGATAACCAGGGCGAAGACGAAGGACTCCAGAATTGCGGCAATCATGAGGAAGGTAAGCAGGATGGCCAGCCCGAGGGCGAAGTTGAGGTCGCCGAAGTTGTCCTGGATGGACTGGATTTCACCGGAGTATGTGAAGCGGTAGCCCGCCGGCAGGGGCACCTCCTTCAGAAGGTCGTCTATCTCCCGGTAGACCTCGCCCACCGTGATGCCCGAAACGTTGGCGTCCACGGTGATGGATCGCTGCCTGTCTTTTCTGAGGATCTGAGTGGGCCCCATGGTGTCTTTAAGCTCCGCCAGGTCCCTGAGGGAGACAAAACCCGCCGCCGTGGGAAAGGGCAAATCCGGCAGCTGGAAGGGGCTTGATACCTCCTCGGCCTTGAGCTTAACCATGATGTCGTACTCCTTGCCCCTCTCCCTGAAGACCCCCGCCTTCAGCCCCGTAACGTAGCCCCGGAGCAGGTCCGACAGGGCCTCGGTGTTGAAGTTAAGCCTTCCCATCCTGAGCCTGTCGGGGATCATCTGGATTTCGGGCCTTCCAGTCCGCCAGTCCAGATCCACGTCCACCACGCCCCTGATCCCCCTGAGCAGGGCCATTACCTTCATGGCCAGGCTGTTGAGCTCGTCCACCTCGTCCCCCCGGATTACTACCTGTATGGGTTTCCCCCGCACCCCGCCCCTGCCGCCGCTGGCGGTAACGCTCGCCTTCATATCGGGCAGCGAGGCCAGCAGGGGCCTGAGGGGGGCGGCAAAATCGAAGGTGGAGGGCCGCTTGGGGTCGTCGTCCATGTAGATTCTCATAGTGGCCCGGTTTAAGCCCGCCCGGGAGCCGCTTCCGCCGATGACCACGTCCACGCCCTTCACGTGGGGCTTGTCCATTACGTGCCCCTCAATCTGCCGCACAAGACGGTCGGTCATGTTCAGCGACGCGGAGGCCGACGTCTCCATGGAGACGGTAATCTGCCCCTCGTCGGTGGCGGGGAAGAACTGGAAGCCTATCCTGCCCGCCAGCATAAAGGACCCGCCGGTGAGGCCCGTAAAGAGCAAAATGGCCAGGTAGGGGTGGGCGACTACCCATTTGACAAGCACGTGGTGAATGTCGTCAAACCCCTCGTAGAGCCACTGCCACCATCCTGTCAGGCTCTTGCTGAGCGTTGAGGGGGTAGCGGAGCTTCCGATCCTGGCGGCCAGCATGGGAGTGAAGGTTAGGGCCACCCACAGGGAGAAGAGGGTGGAAAACACCACGGTCATGGCGAAGGGGTTGAACATCTGCCCCATCCGGCCCCCTGCCAGGGCCACCGGGATGAACACGCCCAGGTTGGTGGACGTGGTGGAGAGCACTGCGATGGTGATCTCCCTGGTGCCTCGCTCGGCGGCCTCGATGGGGTGGTAGCCCATCTCCTTGTAGCGGATGATGTTTTCTATCACCAGGATGGAGTTGTTTACCAGGATTCCCGTGGAGATGGCAAGGCCCAGGGTGGTCATCATATTCAGGGTGTAGTTTGCCAGGGCCATGGGCATGAAGGTGGCAATTATGGCGGTGGGCATGACTATGGCCACCAGCAGGGTGACCGACAGCCTCTGGAGGAAGAGGAAGAGGATAAGGGCAGTTAAAGCCGTCCCGGTGATCATGTCCCGGAAGACGTTGCCGATGGACTCTGCGATGAAGTTGCCGTCGTCGAAGGGGATGGTCATGGTAAAACCGGGGGGCAGGGTGGGGAAGATGCGGTCGAGCTCCTCCCTGGCGGCCCGGCTGGCCTTGACCACGTTTCCGTCGGGAACGGCAGTGATGGATATGATGAAGGAGTCCCGGCCTCCGTACCGGGCAATTCTTCGTACCTCGGCGGTAGTGTCGCTAATGGCAGCAATATCCGCAAGCCTTACGGACACTCCCCCCCTGAGGGGGATCTGTACCTCTTCAAGCTCCTTAACGGACGCCGACTCCCCCACCACCCGGAGGATGGACTCCTGGTCGCCCAGAGAGATACGGCCTGAGGGGGAGCTGTAGTTGCCGCTTTTAAGGATGTTTGTCACCTGGCGGATGCTCAGCCCCAGGCTTCCCAGGGCCACAGGGTCAAGCTCCACGTGGATCTCCCGCTCAAGGCCGCCGTAGAGCGATACGTCGGCCACGTCCACCACCTGGGAGAGCTGCCGCTGAACCCTGTCCTCCAGGATGTCCCTGGCCCGCTGGGGAGGCAGGGTGGAGGTGAAGACCACGTGCATGAAGGACCAGGCGTTGATGTCGAACTTCCGGACCACCGGGTCGTCGGCGTCCTCGGGCAGGTTTACCGTCCGTACCCTGTTGGCCACGTCCAGGGCGGCGTCGGCCAAATTTACGTTTGGGTCGAACTCTATGAATACGAAGGACATGCCCTCAAGGGACGTGCTCTCAAGGCGGCGCACCCCCTGGATCTGGCTTATGGCGTCCTCCAGAGGCTTGGAGACAAGGGTCTCCATATCTTCGGGGCCCGCGCCGGTGTAGGAAGTCCTCACCGAGACGAAGGGGACCTCTATCTTGGGCAGCATGGCCACGCCCATGCCCTTCATTCCCGCAAAGCCCAGCAATACCGCAAGGATGACTATCACCAGCGTCAGCACGGGACGCCGGATGGAGATACTTATAAGGTTCATAGGACGCTACCCACCGGAAGTTTCGGTCTTGCCGGCGTCGGCGTTGCC
>JAAYQT010000295.1 GCA_012519165.1 Synergistaceae bacterium | reverse complement strand
CTCCCGTGCCGGCCGCCAGGGTGGCGTCCCCCCAGCCCATGCCCCCCTTTGACGCCGCAATGATCACGGCAATAACCGCGAACCCGGCCGTCCCGCCCAAAACTCCGTCCAGAAGGGCACCCCCGCCGGGCAGAAGCCTTAAAATAAGACCGGCCGCTCCCATAACACAGGGAAAAACATCAAAGACGTAGCCATCTTCAATGTCCGTCAGGGCGTTAAGAAACAGGCCGAAGGAGGCTGTCATGGCCGCCGCCAGGGCAGCCGACGGGCCCCACCTCCAGGCCAGAAGTCCTGCGGTCGCCGCGCCGAAAAGCTCGACCGCCAGGTATCTTGGAGGAATGGAACTTTTGCAGCAGCGGCACTTCCCCTTAAGGACAAGCCAGGAGACCACCGGGATGAGCTCCTTCCAGCCCAGGGGGGCGCCGCACTTGGGGCATTTTGACCTCGCCCCTCCCCACCAGGGGTCGCCTGAAACCGTCCGGGCGGCCACCACGTTAAGAAAGGAGCCGAGGGAGGCGCCCAAAACAGAAAAAAAGACGATGAAGATGGTGTCCACTCAAAATTCACCCCCCGGCACAGGTATAAAAATAATATGCGTAATAATGCGGGACAACTGCGCCGCAATAGAGTATAATTCTACATGAAAGAAACAATCTTTCAATGATTAAATCTGCGGGGAGGGATCGTCATGTCCGGAAAGATACTGGTCGCCGTCGATATGAGCAAGATGTCAGAGGAGGTGTTCTCCTACGGCTGCCTGCTTTCAATGCGTCTGCAGGTTGAAGCCTCGTTTATTCACGTCCTGCCCCACCCGACGCTGTGGCGGGGCTACGAGCCGTGGCTCCCCCCTGAGATAGACGCGGAAGTTGCAGAAATCGCTTCAAAAAAGCTTGCCTACTATCTCAAAAAAACGAAGGAAAAACACCCCGAACTGGACAGCACAAAATACGAAATGGTGGTGAAAGAGGGCAACCCCTCCGACGTCATCATGAGCTACGCGAAAGAGAACGATTTCAACCTGATTGTCATAGGATACAGGGGGCAGAGCACCATTGAAAGGCTGGTAGTCGGCAGTACGGCCGCCAACGTTGCAAGATACGCCCACTGTTCGGTCTTAATTTACAGGCCGGGAATCCAGGTTTTTTAAAGCGTAACGGTAAGGCGGTGTCTCCCGCCTTACCGTTATTTTTTTCTTCCCGAGCCGTACCGCTCCTGCCCGTAGGTGCTGACGGTTCTCTCGGACGTTTTGGACGCCGCTGAACTGTCCAAAGACGCCTGGAGCTGCCTGGCGAGCTCTTCTTTTCTTCTTCTCTCATCGTCGCCCGCCCCGCCCCTTCCGGCATCCCGGTCAAGATAACCAAGCTCGACCAGGGCCTGTACCTGGCGGATGTCTATGTCCATTCCCTCGGCTATATCTTCTACGTTGAAGGCCTCTTTCGAGTGGTCCCGGAGAAATTCCCGTACTTTAGGGTAAAGGTCGTCAAGTTCGTCAAGGCAGGTTGAGCAGATCTTTCCCCTGGCGGCGCTGAACAGCCTTCCGCACAGCCTGCATGTTATAAGGTTCATCGAATATTTCCCTCCTTATTTTTTGCAATAACTATATCATCTTTTGCAGGACCCATAAAGACGCCGGGCGCGAATAAGCGTATATAAAAAAAGGGGGGACTGCGGCGAAAAATAATGTATTTGAGGCTTTTAGACCTTGTTCCCTCCTTTTCTGATAAGATACTATACGGCAGTTAATTCCAAAGGAAGACGAAAGGAGAAGAGAGAATGAAACCAACTGTAGTTGATCACATTGGCATTGCGGTAAAATCCATCGACGAGGCCCTTGGATTCTGGGAGGCCACCCTGGGTATAAAGTGCACCGGAGTGGAGGAAGTGGAAGAGCAGAAGGTGAAGACAGCCTTCCTTCCCATCGGCGACACCGAGGTGGAGCTTCTTGAGGCAACGTCGGACGAGAGCCCCGTGGCCAAGTTCATTGAGAAAAAAGGGGAGGGGATTCATCACCTCGCCATAAGAGTAGAAAATCTTGAGGCCGCCCTTGCGGAACTTAAAGAAAAGGGCGTAAGGCTCATCGATGAAACCCCCCGCTACGGCGCGGGCGGCGCCCGAATTGCCTTCGTCCACCCCAAGGCAACCGGCGGCATCCTGCTCGAGCTGAGCGAGAGGCAGGGATAGCCCATGTCACACCGAACGATTGACGAACTATGTGAGGAGCTACAGAAGCGTCACGAGGAGAGCGTATCTGGTGGCGGGGAGCGTGCGGTAGCCCGTCAGCGCGAAAAGGGCAAGGGCACGGCTCGGGAGCGCATAGACAAACTCCTGGACCCCGGCACCTTTGTGGAGTTGGACGAATTTGTCCGTCACCGCTGCACCAACCTTGGCCTTG
>JAAYQT010000294.1 GCA_012519165.1 Synergistaceae bacterium | reverse complement strand
GAGCATTATACCCCTATGGTGTATTTTCTGCAATCAACATCTTCCGATTACAAGGATACAAAAAAGAGGGGGATTTTATCCCCCCTCCAATTTTGACTGGCTATCCGGGACGGTGGTTCTGACGCTTGGTCAAACTACCAGCTCCTCAAGTTTTCTTGCAGTTGCCTTTTTTTCTTTCCTTACTGGTTCCTTGTTGCCTTAATCGTGTTTCTTGTTGCAGGCTGTCTTGGACTTGTTACTTTCTGTTTCCGGTTTCTGCTGTTGCACTGCTCTCCGTCCGGATAGCCCGTCATGGATATAGTACAGGGATACCGGGCGGAACGCAAAGCTGAACCGGGTTAATGAAGGGCGTTTAAGGCTGATTTTTAACGCAATTCTTTCTGTTCCTTCATTTTTTGCCCCTATTCGTCGAAGGGAATCTCTCCCTGGACCCCCTCGCCGGGGGAGCAGGCTATGCCCAGGATGCACTTCATCCGGAGGGCGTTCTTGACGGCGTAGTCTCTGAAGCAGTTGTTAAACATCAAAAAGACCCTCTCAGCCTCGCCGGCCGCCGCCCTCGCCGGGGCCTCCCAGGACCCGAGTTCGTCATCGGAGTAGTTATACCGGAACTTCTCGGCCACCGTTACCCCTTTTTTGGACCAGGCCTCCCTGTTCCGCCCGTGAAACCTTGCCACAGCCCCCCAGGAGGCGGTGACGGGGAATTCCCTCCCCACTGTCCAGGCCAGCTCGGGCTCGTCCACCGCCACGTAGGCCATGTTGGCGCTCCTCAGCAGGGAGAGAAAGGACTCCCGGGCCCCGTCCTCCATCCACGTCCGGTTCCGCACTTCCACCGCCACTTTGAAGGGCGGGGTAACCTCGGCCACCCGCTCCAGGTAGCGCATCATCACCGGGGACCACGTCGCCTTCGGTGGAAGCTGGAAGAGCAGGTACCCCATGCGCCCCATGCTCTGGAGAGGGCCGAGGGCCGACGTAAAGCGCTTCCACAGGACCGGCCGCATTTCCTTCGGGACGGTCTGAAAATCCAGCCTGCCCGACTCCGGTCTCGGGATCTCCTGCCTGATCCATGGGGGCAGGGTCTCGTACTTCACCGAATGCCAGGTAAAGAGCCCCCAGGCCTTCACGTTGAAGAGAAAGCCGGAGTATGTCCGGGCCGCCCACTGGAAGACCGAGGCCTGGTCGGGGATGGCGTAGAAGGAGCTGTCCACTTCCACGGTGTCGAAGTTCGACCCGTAAAAGGCCAGCCTTCCGGCGGCAGTGCGCCGCCCGTCAGGGTACCACCCGCTTGCCAGCAGCCCCTTGTCGGTCCACGAGCAGGTCCCCACCCGGATCTCGCCCCCCGTCACTGCGCTTAACCTCCGGGGTTAAGGAAGACTCCGGCGAACCGGTCCACCCTCTTGCGCCAGAAATCGTACAGCCTTGCCTGGAGGAGGGTTGCCAGGGTGAAGTAGTCGTCCTCCGCCCCCCCGAAGGAATCGTCCTTCAGGGCCTGGCCGTAGACTGCTGCCGGCATGGAGAAAACCAGTTCCCCCCGGTGCCTGTCGGTGGCCTGCCTCGGCGCGCACCCCGCGGCCATGGTACCTTCTTCGTCCATGTAGACCGTTACGGTGTAGTCGGTGTTTCCAAGGGCGCCGGCGGGCAGCTCCAGTCGCCGCTTGCGGGCAAAGCCCCGGCCGGTCAGCTCCTCGTAAGCGTCCAGAACCGACTCCACGGAGATCT